>DAOSIN010000405.1:0-2315 GCA_035366675.1 Salinivirgaceae bacterium
AAAAGATTGGACTATTTTTAAATTACAATTGGTATTAATTGTTCATTGCTCATTGTTCATTGTTCATTGCTCATTGTTCATTGTTCATTGCTCATTGTTCATTGTTCATTGTTCATTGCTCATTGTTCATTGTTCATTGCTCATTGTTTATTGTTCATTGCTAATTGTTCATTGCTTTTTCAGTCGCTAAACTCCACGTTGCCAACAATATCTTTTATGGTATCGCTTACACTTTTAATGCCTTTAACGTGTTCTATACAAGGTCCGGCAACCCAAACTGTTTGATAGGTGGCACTAAAGGCAGCTCTTTTCAACATTTTCATTCCTCGTGAGTAGGCGTACTGTTTTAGGTATCGTTTTAACTTTTTGTTTCTGTTGAGAATTCTTTCTAATAGGTTCTGCTTGGTTCCTATTTTTTTTACGTAGGGAGTATTTATAACGGCACACGGGGTTCCCGACAGTCGATCAGTCATAACGATATCTTTTGCAGAGTATTGAATAACAGCCTGTTTGTATTCATCAGAGACACTGCACTCGTGGGTGGCGATAAATACCGTTCCCACGCTTACGGCTTCGGCTCCTAAGTCGAGAATTTGTTGTAGTTGGTTGGTCGTAGCTACGCCTCCAGCCGAAATTATTGGTATTGAAACCTCGTTCCGCAAACGTTTGATTAACGTTTCAGGAGATAAGGCTCCGGCATGTCCGCCAGCATTTTTGTTGACTGCTATCAGGGCATCTGCACCTGCTTCCTCAAGGCGTTTGGCGTGTCTTTCATCAACAACATCACAGAAAACTTTTATACCGTGCTGTTTGCATTTTTTTATAACTGCTTCGGGATTTCCTAATGATGTGATAATAAAGCTAACCTGTTCATCAATACACACTTGCAACTGCTCGTTAAGTTTAGGGTTCGATGAGTGCGATATAATATTAATTCCGAAGGGTTTATTGGTTTGCGATTTTATTTTTATGATTCCCTCTTGCATTAGTTCGGGTGTTGCCCAATTCATTGCAGGTATTGCGCCGGTTGCACCGGTTTTGCATGCTGCAATAACCATATCTTCGTTGGTAACGAGATACATTGGCGCAAGTATTAAAGGGATTTTAATATCTAAAAGGTTGAGAATACGGGAATTATATATCATTATCATCTAATTAAATATGCCGTACAGTAAAAAGAGGGTTAGAAGTATTTAATTAAAACAGATTTCTAACCTCTTCTTTGAGTACCCTTATAGCATCAGCTGTGAGGGGTCTTTCGCCAGAACACTCCTCCAATATTTTTTGACTTAATTGCATTGCAGGGTCTGATGGTTTTAATTTGCCGGCTTCGGTGTTTATTAGCTTTACAATATTTTCGCGTGAGTTTTTAATTAACGTCCACGCCTTGTCAGACAGATATAGTTGTTGTGCAACGTTATGATCCCACTCCTGTCGTATCGTTTTTAAAAGTGTGGAGTGCAGTTGCTGTACTGTTAAATTTGGTCTTTGAAACCTCATTATCAACGCCTCAGGACTAATTCGCTCAAGAAACAACATCATTCTTTCGTGCGCTTGCAATCGTGCGGGCAAAATAGCTCGTTTCTCTTTTAGTCGTAATTCGTAGGCGTAACGCCGTTTGTCGCTATTCTTTACGTGATTAAAAACAATCCACACTGCCAGAAAGACCATCAGTGAGGGCAACAACCATTTAGCTATTTCAATTATTACGTTCATGTTATTTACTTTAAAACTTTACCAAAGTTACTATTTCTTTCGCATATAAATCTCAATTGGCACGCCCGAAAAATCAAAATGACTTCTGATTTTATTCTCTAAGAACCGTCTGTATGGCTCTTTAACATATTGTGGCAGATTGCAATAAAAGGCTATCTGCGGTGTTTTTGTTGGTAGCTGAGTTATATATTTTATTCTGATATACTTCCCCTTAATTGCCGGTGGTGGAAACGACTCTATTTCAGGCAGCATTATATCGTTTAGTTTTGATGTGGGGATTTTCTGTTTTCTGTTCTCATATACCTGTACAACAGAATCTAACGATTTTAAAACCCTCTGCTTTGTCAGCGCAGAAACAAAATGAATTGGATAATCGGTAAATGGAGCTGTACGTTGTCTTATGCTTTTTTCAAATTCAACGTCAATGTTCTTCTCTTTCTCAACCAAATCCCACTTATTAACAAACACAACTAATCCTTTACGGTTTTTCAATATAACGTTCAAAATCGCCAAGTCTTGCGCTTCGATGCCAATAGTTGCATCTATCATAAGTACGCAAACATCGCAATCTTCAATTACTCTTATGGTTCGCATTACCG
>DAOSIN010000406.1:0-2310 GCA_035366675.1 Salinivirgaceae bacterium
AGCGCGATTTCGTGCAAGCTCCCAAGCCACAATTTGTCTATACTTCATAAAATTTTCTACTGCTTCGGTCCTGTACGTCTCTTTGCCCACTTTTTGAAATGAAGTACTTATAGCATTAAAAGAGTGTGTAAAATTACCTTGACATTGACGATTATAATAGACATATTGTCCGTCAACCTGTTGAAAAACACCATCTATTGCATAATACTGTTTTGTATCATTTAATGTAGAGTTGTGCATCCAATCAAGTGTTATCTGCAAATCGGACAGTGGTTCTATAGTCGCTTTAAGAGTAAAGCGTTTTGCATAAGTTAATGTATATGGATTTACAATCGATTCGTTGATGTTGCTTGACATCCAATGATTGTCAAAAACACGATTAATAAACTCTTCATCGGTCAATCCAAACAAGTAACCCCAACCCGGTGCTGCAAAACCTTTGCTTGTTCCTAAGAAAAAGTTTGCTTCCTCTTTATATCCATTTAAAATCGAACCTCTATCTTCGTTGTACGAAAAATTAACGTTTTGCAAACCTGTCGAAACTCGTGTTAAATATTCCATTACAATAGAAAATGGACTTTGACTGCGTTCACGTTTGCCTCGAACCACTAAAACACCGTTATCTACGTCTGTCTCAGGAATAATTGTTATTCTGTTGGCGTTGTTAATTATCACTTCAATGTTTACGGCTTTGCCTTCGGCATCTTTCAGCTCTGCTGTCACGTCAACCGTTTCTAATCTGTGTGATATTTGACGCTTTTCATCGGCTTGACATTTAATTCGTTCTCTTTTAAACTCAACATCAACTATCTCTTTCTCTTTAAATCGTGTATCTAAAGGCTTTTTAAACTTTTTATGGACGTTATCAACATATTCAATAGAAGTAAACAGTCTATTGAAATTCAAGCCTATAGTTAACATACGGTTGTTGTTGTTTTGAATTTGATTTCCAAACTCAGGCGGATTATTTCCTTCACGGTATCCTATTCGCCAATCGTATCTACCAGTATAGCTTGCTGTTGCGGAAGTCCAGCCCAACAAGGGAATCTTATTAATTGGTATATTGTATGTAATTTTTGTTGTATGGTTATAATCCGAGGTAGTTCCTAATTTCTTAATGCTTGGAATAATTATTTCATCTCTAAGTTTTTCATAATCTGACATCTCTTTATCTAATCGTCCTTCGGGCTCATCAATTCGCGCAATAACGTTGCTTGAAAAATCAATTTTAATTCCACGCGACAGATTGTAGCTTAAAATATAATTTCGCGTCCATCTAAAATCCTTATTATATGAGGGACTAAAAATTTGATTTGGGTTATTAAGATTACGACGAAGCATCTCATTATATTTTCTCTCAACTTGTGTAGTAAATGACACTTGAGTTGGCGCATACGAAAAGTTTACTTCTTTGATAAGCGCAAAGGCTTTATATTGCAAAAACTTAACTGACTTAAACGGTTCAATAACTTTGGGTCGGTTGTTAAAAACATAACCTATTGTTCCTACGTGTCGACGTTGGCTATTAAACTCTGTATTAGGATTTTGCATAAATATGTCGGTAAACGAGTAGCCTGCAGTCCAGTGAGCTATCTCCCAAAAGCGATTCTTCTGCGATGGTTTACCAATCTTCACATTGGTAAAGTTAAGACTCTTACGTCTGGTATAATCTCGCGCAATTTGTTTAAGCTCATCCTTTTCTTGGCGCGTCAAATTTGGATTTGCAAGAGTCGTTGCTAATGGAATATCTTGATCTAACGGATTATACTCAGGCATGATAAATATCTCGCCATAACCAAAATACATAGGAATCCTGACATTTGCCTTTTGTGGAAAGAATTTTCCAAGCTCTACGTTTGTCGAAATATCATATTGATTTATGTTTTCCATTTGACGTTCCTGCATTCGTTGTTCCAAAGAGCCAAACCCTGATTTAGAAGTACTACCGGCAATGGTAACGTTGGCAAAATCGGCAAGTTGTGTTGCAATACGACCGATAGCAGCCCAACCTCCATCGTTAGCGAAGTCGGTGAGAGCTAATTCATTTATCCAAACTTCAACTGATTTAGATAAACCGTCATTTCTTGGGTTACGAATACCTATCATTATAGATTTTACCTCTGCCAAGCTTGGATTTCCTTTTACTTTAACTCTGTTCTTACCGTCTGGCATAACAAATTCTGTTTGAAGATTAATTAAACTTCCGGATTCGGTCATTGCCAAATTACGCTTGTTTTTTACATCGCGGAAAGTTTCTAGTTTTACATCAAGCATATTGCTTGAGGGCCATACTTGATTACGACCCCATGT
>DAOSIN010000407.1:0-2304 GCA_035366675.1 Salinivirgaceae bacterium
TCTTTTGCACGAATTACAGACTCTACATGTTCCTTGTCAATATAAGACTTTGAATAATAACGTCCCAATTTTCCAACAACTACAGAAATAACTGTAAACAAAAGAGTTAAAATAAGCGATATCTTTATCTTACTTTTTTTCATAAATCCATACGAAAAAGCAAAAAACAAATTGTTCAATAGCTATATATAAAAGTGTCATCAAAAGTTATGCTAAAATGGCTAACATACATAGTGGTATATCAAAAATTATTTAATTTTAAAATTACAAAAATTTTTAATCGTTGTCTATGCTTATATGTAGAGACGTCACACTGTGGCGTCTCCACCACAAAAACACCCCCCCTTTGTACAGACACATAGTTCAAAAGAGCGATAGTGTAGAGACGGAGCATGCTCCGTCTCTACGTTACCTCAACATTCAATTGACTTAATATGAATTGAATACACCCCATTCACTCAACTTTTAACTCAATGATGGTAAGGTTCGCCTTTTATTATAGTAAACGCTCTATAAAGCTGTTCCACAAAAAACAGCCTCACCATCTGATGTGAAAATGTCATCGATGAGAGTCTAACTACTTGATTTGCCCTTTCGTAAACCAAATTGCAAAAACCATATGCTCCGCCAACAACAAAAACTAACCTCTTAGAGGTAATGTAATAATTTTTATCTAACCATGTTGCAAATTCAACAGAACTGAACTCTTTACCATTTTCATCAAGAAGAATAACAACATCTTTTTCATTAACAGATGCTAAAATTTTATCCCCTTCAAGTTTTTTTAAACTATCAATATCTATTTTACCTCTGTTTTTATGATCTGCAATTATCTCTATTTCAAACTGAACATAGTTATTAATGCGAGCTATATAATTATCAATACCCTCTTGAAGCCATTTTTCTGAAGTTTTACCTACAACTAACAATAAAATTTTCATACGTGAATAATTTTTTGGTTTAAGGTCGTATGGAACTCACATGCATTACAGTTAAAAGTTAAAAGTAGAAAGTTTGAAAAATTAATAATACTTTGCTCCTCTCTCCTTTCACCTTGTGCCTTGTACACTTCGACTGCGCTCAGTGCATCGCCTTGTACCTTCACAGAAGGTTGGCACGTTAGTTTCATTTGAATTATTAAAGAAATTAAAAATTCTCTAATAAAACAAAATATTATCTATCTTTACGCAATCATTGTGAAATACTGTGAAACCAAATAAACATTAACTGAAAATTACTCGAACCATGGTTAAAAAATTAACATTTTTGACAGCTGTAATGTTTCTTTGCGTCGGGGTATTATCCCAGCACGCAATAGCACAACAAAATAGTGAAGCCTCAAAAGAAGTAATTTTGATGCATAGTGGAACTGTTACCACCTGCGATGCCACTTTCTACGATAGTGGTGGTCCTGATGGCAACTACACGGCAAACGAGGATCATTATCTGATATTTTTACCTGCGACAACTGGTACTCGAATCAAAGTAACTTTCCTTGAGTTTGAAACGGAAAATAATTATGACAAGCTATTTATTTACAACGGAACAAATCCAGCAGTGGCTCCAATTATTGCCACATTAACTGGAACAACCCTCCCAACAGAACCATTCTACGGTGATAATATAAGCGGTGCACTTTTGTTCAGATTTAAATCGGATGCTTCTGTCCAGAAAGCAGGCTGGAAAGCCACTGTAGAGTGTTACACCCCTGTGCCAAATAACTTAGTGGCAATTTCGTTGAACACAACTAATTATGCAACAGCCAACTCACCTAAAACAATCCCTTTTGCTTTCTTTAACCAAGGCTCTCAAGCAGTTACAGGTACCCAATATACTGTTCAGCTACAAGACGCAGCAAACAACGTATTGGCAACTGCAAATGGTATTGATTTAATCCCGGGAGAACATGCATCTATTGACCTAATATGGACACCAACAACAATAGGGACAATTGATATTAAAGGTGTTATACTGTTTGCTGAAGATCAATTCCCTGATGATAACGTTACCCCATATACCACGTTTACAGTACATCCTGTGGGTACCCATGTTGTACAAATTGGTTCAGGAGCACCTGTAACAAGTGTAAATATTCCTTTTGACTTTTACTACAAAAACAGTTACGCTCAAACTATTTATACAGCCAATCAAATAGGTTTAAATAGCGGTATAATTAATTCAATTAAGTATAAATACAACTTCCCTAACTCAAACCCAGGTTCGAAAGCCATAAAAGTTTGGATGGGAGAAACAACTCTAACAAACCTTAGTGGTGGATTTATAAACCCAAGTACATTAACATTA
>DAOSIN010000408.1:0-2303 GCA_035366675.1 Salinivirgaceae bacterium
GCGTGTGGCGCGCGCGTTTGACCCGTGCATCGCCTGCGCGACGCAGTAGGGGGGGAGCGGTGGGTTGACAGCATTTCCAGAATTACATTCTGGAAGGTTTTTGGTGAATACCTCTACAGTAATGTCTATTTTCAGTTATCCGGAGCAGAACGTAGAGTTTTTGCTTTTATGTGGCAATCAAGCTTGTTTTTGCCGCAAAATTCTTTTACCTCGCTAACACACGACTTATAAAAGGCTTCACGATTTTGATATGCAGATACATCCCTGTTGTAATTAGTTCTTCCAAAAATAATTTTGTTTGCAAAAGACACAGTATCAAGTAAGGTCGATAGGCTCTGGTTTATTAGATTCGGCGTCGGATACGGCTCAACACTTACCCAGGTTTTACATCCACTTTTTGACAAATACTGAAGGGCTTTTATTCTATCAACATATGGGGCTGCACCTGGCTCAACTAATTCCCTGTAATTTTCGTCAAGCGAAACTAACGTAATCCCATATTCATTATCTTTTGATAAACAAGTAAGTGAAGCTGGTAATTCTCCTTTAGTTAATACTCGGCATTTGATCCCTTCGGTGTTAAGGTATTCAATTGCCGCCAAAGATAAGTCTACTATCTCTTCGTAACGGTACATAAATGGATCTGTCGTGAAGCATAATTGAACAGATCGTATTTTGTGTTTTAACCGTGGAATTTCGGTTTTCAAGAGTTCAAGCGTATTCTTAACTAAATAAGGTTGTACCCATTCGGAGTAATTCACCACCTTACCAAAACGCTTTGCCATCAGGTAGGCATAACAAGGGTACCGGCAACCATGTGCACAACCAAGAACATGGTTCATTGTATAGTCCCCATACTCGACTTTTGTCTTATATAACATGGTCTTACGATCGATATATCCGTTTACATTCATTATGCTTTTCCAATGATTTGTGCATTTGTTAATGTCTTTGAGGGTTTCCCTCCCTTTGTTGGCGGACTAATGACAATAATCTCATTAGCCTCTCTGAACTCCTTGATAAAAGAATTGAAATCCGATATAGGCAAGGTAATACCCTTGCTTGTAAAAAAGTCTGCAAAACATTTTTCTAAATCAGTCGCCGACGTATACTTACGTAAATGGGTAAGGAACGCTTGTTTTATGTCGTCTCTGCAGATTCCCTGATGATCCAAGGTTTCCTGTAAGAACGTAATCTGATAGTTATTCTGAATATTTATTAATTCTGCTCTCCTTTTACATATATTATCGTACATAAGCACACAGCCCGTAAAATGATTTGTGCAATGGATCAGCCTGTACTTCGGAATACGCTTGGTTTTTATGCGGATTGGAATATTTAGGACATACTTATAGGTTTCTCCAAGCTTCTTACAAAATGCGGTGGAAAAATCAATCTCAAAATCATAACCTCCTTTTAGTGGTTGATATTTCCGAACTAAACTTTCCCAATAGTCACCACCAGCAATTGAAGTTGCAGCGGATATCGTTTTTGGTGTTGATTCGTCTTCATACAAAAATTCCTCGTCTAGGTCATCGTCAGGGGTCTCCGAATCATCACATTCCTTTCCAAGCAGAGAACAAGCCCATCTGTAAAAACCAAAGGAGTGTAAGTTAAGTAATACCTCGGTTGAGTAAAATCGTTCCGAATTTAGATCAAGTAAGTTTTGAAAACTGACATCCGTTGGCCCAAATGGGTCAAGATAGCAGAAGATATTGTAAGATGACCCCATATTTATTATGTCTTGAACGCAATTCTGGAATTCACCATTAATTACTACATGATGAGTCGAATATATCTCCGTGTTTTTCTCTAGTTTTCTTGAATTTTCCTTGTTTTTTTCAATCAACAAAACCTTGGTTTTGTGCTTGGCTTTACTTTTTTCAATTTGATCAAGCACGATCAAAGGCGAGCCTGGTTTGCCGTCATCAAATATACCTGGTCCTGCAAATGCATCAACAAATAATAGTTGCGCATTCGTACGATTTATTTTAGCCAGATAAGGAGGGATGTACCAAGAAAGTAGTTTGTCCTTTACTTCAGACCAAATCTTTTTCTTAACAAAAAATCTCTTTGTGGAAGCCATTATTCTCCTTCGTTGAGATATTAGATTCCTTCAACAACATTGATCTCCTCTTCGGTGAGACCGTAAAGCTCATCAACTCATCTGTCAGGCGTATTGCCTATACTCCAAGCCAGCACATCCCTTGCGTGTCACTGATCAAAAAAGCCGCAAATCCAGCAAAGCAATAATCCAGATACTATTTCTTCAACTTGAATGTCACTTCATATCGATAAAAATC
>DAOSIN010000409.1:0-2302 GCA_035366675.1 Salinivirgaceae bacterium
TACACCGTTTAATGTAAGTCCGTTATGCTCTACGTCTGCGCTTGAGCGTGCTCCTGTATATTCGAGTTTTAAATAGGTAATAGAACCCGAATTGTCGTTAGGATCGCTGCCGCCGTAAACATAAGCGGAGTTAATTTCAGTACTACCTACTTCGCTTGGATCAGCCAATGGAGCTTTACCATTAATAATTAATCCACCCCAGTGACCTTGTTCTGCATTAGCAATATCGGCAGTCATTGTAACTGGTTTTTCAGCTGTACCATTAACATTAATTTTACCACCTTGTAAAACTAATATGTAATTTCCAAATCCTTTTTTCGCTTTAATTGTAGTTCCAGCGGGAATAGTTAATACACCGCCATCTTCAACGATAAGTGGACCTACCAATGTGTAAGTTGTTGCAGCATCAAGTGTTTTGGTGCCGGTTACTGAACCTGACAAATTTTCTTTTCCAGTTGGTTTGTCATCTTTTTTTTCTTCTTTACAAGCAGCAAAAATAATTGCAGCGCTCATAATTAAATAAAGCAAATTTTTTTTCATTGTCATAAAAAATTAAATGGTTAATAATTATTCATATTAAAATTGGTAGCTTATTCCTAAGCCAAAGTTTTGTCCTTTATTAAATTCATTCAATACTATTTTTTTGCCTGATGTTCCCTCGCGCGATAGACGGTAAGGAGCGTCAAGTATATTTATAGCTTTAAAGTTTACCGAGAAATTTTTGTTGAATCCGTATGATAAAACCAAATCCAACGTGGGAACACCCTCTTCAATGATATCTCTAAATCCCTTTGTGCCGACAGTGTGAACCCTATCACTGAAATAGTTAAATACTATTGATGCGATAAAATCTTTTTCATTTTTTTTGAAACTGTACGATAAATCGGCATTCATCAAGAATGGTGAAGCTCCTTCTAATTGTGTTTTACGTGGTGTTGTGCTGGACACATCGAGCATTAAGTCGGTATAGATATATGAGACATTCATTCCGAGAGAGAGACGGTTAGACTGCTCTAATAAGGTGTTAAACTTATTGAAAATGTTTTTGCGAAGTTCTATCTCAATCCCGCCAACTGTGGCATTCTTGCCTATATTATTATATGTAAGAAGCCCTGCTGAGTTTCCTTCATCTACGCGTCCGATAGGATTATGTATATGTTTGTAAAAGGTTGTAATTGAGAATAGTTCATTGTTAGTTATATAGAAATCCCATTTTAAATCTACGTTATAGTTGTCTGATGGTTTGATATTAGTGTTACCTTGGCTTGCAAAGGAAATATTTACATATTGATAAGGCGAAATCTCTTTTGATTGAGGCAAAGTGTATGTTTTGCTAACGCCTAATCTCAGGCTGTTTTTATCGTTTATATCGTATTTCAGGTTTAAACTTGGTAAGAAGTAGTTTTTATTTATTGTTTCGCTACCTGGTACGACATGAGTTACTTCATGGTCAACTGTTAAGTCCACGGCGTCCATTCGCAACCCAATGTTTCCTGCTAAACTTGCAGCTATTTGATACGATATCTCTGCAAAACCTGAGTGTATGTTTTTAAATACTTTGTAGGAGTTTGTTTCACCCTTCTCCATTTTTAGTAAGCCACTGTTTAGGTACTCTTCGTAAAACTCATCTAAATTCAACTCTTCCATTGTGAAATTTGGTGTGCCCAAAGGGCTATAGTTATACTCTACCGCTTTGAATTTGTCGTTTGTAAATCTTCCGGCGTATCCTACTTTTATTGAGGAGTTTCCACTGTTAAATTGATCGTTTAATTTTATCGACAGTGCTACTTTAGCATTGAAATCTTTGTTTTTCAGATCGGAGAAAAATCGTTTATTTCGGTTGCTTCGGGTTAGACTGTACAGATTTTCATCTACTTGTGTAAAATAGTTTTCGCGGCGGTCAGGCTCCAATCCCTTTACCGTATTGTACGCTATGCCTAAATTTAACTTTATGATGTCAGCTAGCTGCCAATCTGAAACTAATTGATTTACAAGCAGAAGATTTTCGTTTGTTTGTTGCCTTCTGATTATACCTGACTCATTGTCACTACCCTGAAAAGGTTCGTGATAAAAACCGCTAAACTCTCCCACGTATTGGTCGTTAACGTGGATAAGCATAAAGTTGTAGTTAACGTTATGTCGGTTTTTAATTTCGTAATGAGCATTAGCTAAAGCAAGTTGGTTGACGGCTTGCGAATATTTGTCTCCATCTTGGTCTTGAAATACTGTTCCAATTGAATTTGAGTTTCGTACAATCTCTTCGGTACACGAGTAACTTATTCCATGAGAGGCTACTGCAAAG
>DAOSIN010000410.1:0-2302 GCA_035366675.1 Salinivirgaceae bacterium
CATAAGAGAGTTTTAGATTTATATCGTAAAAATTGGGAGTCTCCTTTTCCATATCCTCAACAATATAGCCTGCAAAATGCTGAACCAACATTTTACCTGTATATGTTCCAGACAATGAAATCAACATTGACTTTATCACTTGATAACTTGCCGTTAAATATCCATATTGATTTGGCGCACGAAACATTGTTTTTTGAGGAGCAATATTATCGTTACTGCTCCACGCCTGCGCCTCTTTATATTCGCTTTTCTGTAGAGTTAAACCAAATTGAACTTGTATTTTTTCAAAAGGGACAACTCTTCCTTCAAAATTAATTCCCATTACAACGGCTCCCGAGCCATTTCTTCTCTCCAAGATAGTGTTTCCATCGCTGTCTGTGCCGATATCTTCGAGGACAAACACATTATTGAGGTTGGTGTAAAATCCCTCAATCAATAGGTTTGTGTTTACAACGCCAAAATTTTTGTATAAATCAGCTGAGGCACTGTAACTCTGTGATTTTTCGGTCTCTAAGGCTGGACTGTTTACCACCAATAATGCTTCGCCACCTACGCTCCTAACATCTAAATCTTCGTCAAAAATCTGCGGTGCTCTAAAGCCACTTGAATAGCTTGTCCTAAAATTGATATTTTCATTCGGGCTATAACGTAAATTTATGCGTGGGCTAACTATAAGATTATCAATAAGATTGTGTTTGTCGAAACGAAATCCGAAAAGGAAACTCAGTTTCTCGTTTCTCCACTCATTTTGGATAAACCCACTCTTTGAGTCTGTCTTTTGATCGATAACTCGGTTGTATCCAAGCATTTCGTCTTTTATATGGTTCATACTATACTCGGTGCCTAACGTTAATTCTGCTGGCATAAACAACAGTCTATCAATAGAATATGTGTATTGCATACCACCTGCGAAAGTTATGTCGGCTGCTTTGCCATAAGCATTCGGGTCTTTTTGTGTGCCGTAATAACTCTTTCTAATAATATGTTGCGCCGAGGAGTAAATATTGAAACGATGTTTGTTGTTTTTTGAGAAAATATCATATTTCAAGTTCCCCAGATTGTTGTTATGGTCGGTTTGCTCGGCAATATCTGCTTCGTGTGGAGGCAAATCGAGATTGTTTCCGCCACGCCGAAATTCTCCTAAGTTGTGATATTCAAATGTCAGTTTCGAATAGTCGCTCGTTCGGAAATAGCTGCGCAATCCGATGTTTTTTGCGTTAATTTTACCTATTTCTGTAAAACCGTCTCCATCGTAATCAAAGGGGCTACGTTGCCTTGATGTGCCGAAAACCATTACCCCTGCTCTATTGTTGTCGGTTACTACCGAGGCGTTAAAAGTTGTGTTTACATCGGCTTTTTCGCCATAAATCAGGTTGGTTGTATTTGCAACTTCAACCGAGTTTGACGTTGGCTCTTTTGTAATGATATTTATAACGCCTGCTATTGCGTTAGCACCGAACAGAGCCGAGCCTCCACCGCGAACGACCTCTACCCTGTCTATCATATTTGCAGGGATTTGCTCAATGCCATAAACACCTGCTAATGCGCTGAAAATAGGGCGACTGTCAATCAAAATTTGGGAATAAGCTCCGTCTAATCCGTTTATTCTAACTTGTTGAGTTCCACAATTTTGGCAGTTAGTCTCAACTCTTAAACCGGGTTGAAAGTTCAAGCCCTGCGCCAGACTAACAGAGTTAGTGTTTTCAAATAGCTTTCGACTTATCATATTTACAATTACCGGTGCTTCCTTACGATTTACTTCATTTCTACTTGCAGAGACAACAACACCGTCTAACTGAATAACATCAGTCTCTATTTCAAAATTGACCTCAATGGTTTTGCCCGATACGATTGACACCTGTTTTTCAGCTCGCTTATAACCAAGCCCATAAGCCACTAAGGTAAATTCTCCTTCGGGCAAGTTTTTTAGGAAATAGTGCCCTGTAGCATCTGTTGTGGTTCCTATCGTGGTACCTTTTAGGGTAACCGCTATAAAAGGAAGATGTTCGCCTTTACATTTTACATCTCCAACAATGTTTGCGTCTGTTTTTTTCTGGGAAAAAACGCTCCACGGAATAGTGAGCGCAATAACTAAAACCCATATACATTTATTCATATATTTATGTTTTTCTGTTTTAAATAATTAATAATTAAACATTTATGGCGAAATTTTAAATTTGAATGTATTTAAAAAATCCGCCAATCACTAATCACCATCCACCATGTACAAAAAGAGGCTAACATGCCATTTTATACCAATTGTAATTTTAAAATAGTCCAATCTTTTTAAAATTTTACAATG
>DAOSIN010000411.1:0-2300 GCA_035366675.1 Salinivirgaceae bacterium
ATAGTATTGAAGGGACAAGAAATACTGCTTAACAGAGGTGCTTTACATAGGAACGCCTGTTAGCTGCTGGGTATTTGTCCTTTAATGTTGTTGATTTCGTCATTAATGTTTTGAATGTCGTTGTTTATTTTTTCAAACAAGTCAGTAAAAGTTAATCTTTCAATTTTTTCATATTGAAATTTAAAAGTGTCGCCATAGTTTAGGTAAGGCTTCTTTTCTCTACCCGAAAATGTATTGTTGAGGAACAAATTATTTCCAATTAAATTTTCTGCGAATTTTCCTGCTTTCCTTCCAATTACGAATTTTCTGTATTGTATATCCTCAATCTGAACACCTAACTTATAACCGTCTTGTAAGTCAATAACAAAGTCAATAGTTGCTTTTTGATTGTTGATGTCGTATGCTGTTGCTACGTTATAAGTGTTTGATTTGCCAAAATGGATTAGTAAGTGACTAGCTCGTAATTTCTGATAGCCCTCTCAAAGTTTTATTTCGTTTAGTTTTCCGTATAGAACTTTGTTTAATGATATTGCAAAATCGTATTCCTGCTTTATTTCCAACTGTTCGGATAATTCGGATAAATTAAATGCAAACTGTTTGTAGTCTGATATTAAGCTTTGGTAGTAAGGGTCATTAGAGAATTTGTTTGGTTCTATATAATCAGTAATAGTTCTATACGTTTTGACAGTCCAACCTTCAAATGATAAGTTATTTGTCCAAAATAAAGTTGTTAGCACAAACTCAATATCCGTTTTTCCAAATGATTGTTTAATTCGTTCGAGTTATGATGACGTTGGAAAATCTTTGACCTTATTTTCTATTGCAATTTTGTCTGCCACATACAAGTCAACACTAGCTTTAAATTCTCCGTTGATTTGGTTGTGTCCTCTTTTGAAAGTGATGTCGTTAGTTATTGTTTTGTCGCTAAAAAGTTTTGCTGTTTCAATTTTATTCAAAGTCGATAACCAAAACCAAAAATTTGAATGGAATAACTCTCTGGAAGAAAGGGAAAGATAAAATAGCGGACTTGCTTTAATTTTTTCTATTGTCGTGTCGATATTATTCATTTTTCTTATTGTGTCGTTGTTTTACCTTGCAGCTAATGGGTGGCTGCTAAATGCAGCGAAGGCAGCGACTTTGCTTGCAACTTGCCGCAGGTTTTGTTGCGTTTTGCAGCTCGTTAGTGGCAGAAATATTAATTATTTTAATTTTGATAAATTTCGCTCAACATCTTCTACAAAAAAACTATTGGAACTACTAGATGTTTCAAATGTTTTATTCCTATAATCAATAATTGTAAATTGAGGGCACATATTATAATTTACATTGAAATAATGATATGCGGAGTGATCATCATTATCCCAATAAAATGGGAATGTCCATCTTTTATCATCTAACACCTTCTTAATACATTCATGCAATTCATTTCCTTTACAGACTTTATAATTAATCGAAAAAATTTTAATGTTATATTTCTTTTCCCAATCCAAAAAATATTTTTCTAACGAATCTAAAACTCTTTGGCATGGCGGCCCCCAACAACATCCCCAAGAAAATACAATCATTGCATTTTTTTCAATTCCATAGCAAACTTGCAAATTTGTTTTTGCACCAGAAAGAGTTTCAATTTCAATAGATGGAATTGAGTCAAATCTTTTTTGACAATTACCAATCTGAAGAGATATGATAATTAGTGAAGCTAAAAATAAAATTTTTTTCATAATGTTTATATTTAATGTTTTTGCCACTAACGGTCGAGTGTATGTGCCGTAAGGGACTGCAGAGCAGGTTCCTGTCCACCGACACAAAAGTTTGAGCGGGTTACAACGCTTGAATACCCACCCCTTATGGCACATACACTTTGTTAGGCAACGTAATTCATTGTTTATTTGTACTTTGAGTTTAGATTTAGTTTAAATAATTTCTCACCTGCAAGCTGTTCTCCGTCAGTGCCGTATATTGGACTGTATTTACCAGCTGGCAAATCTTTGAAAGTATAGGCATTGCAAGCTCTTGCAACATTAACGTACTTTGTTGCTGCTGTGTTTATAGCTGATGCAGCAATATCAGCTAACCCACTCCAAGCGCCACCAACACCCGTTGATACGGAAGCATCATAAGTTACATCACCAGTTCTTGTATAAACCACTTCATTTGTTTTAGTTGATTTGATAATATATTCAACTTGTATATACACTTTTGCTGCAAGTCCTGATTTGTCCCATTTATGGATTATTGTAAATAAAGCAAGGTCAGCACCAAATACTTCACCAAACTTAGTCAGAGGTGAATTTAAAAAA
>DAOSIN010000412.1:0-2279 GCA_035366675.1 Salinivirgaceae bacterium
ATAGTCCAAAAGAGCGATAGCGAAGTTTGGACTATAGTGTATGTCCAATCGGTATAATACAATATAAGAATGAAATCCCGAAGGGATGACAAGATTATAGATATAAAAAGGAAATAGTTAACGAACCCCGAAGGGGTGAAATAGTTATTAAATTTTATAAGTTTTTAGGCAAAGCTGCAATAATGACAGATATTATTGAACAAAAGAAAACTCTTCGTAGGACAATTCGCTTAGCTACTAAGGAGTTGTCAATAGAACAACGATTAATTCAATCAAAGAGAGTGTGGAGCATTCTATCGCAGTATGAAAAGTTTGTAAAGGCTAAAACGGTTGTCTTTTATTGGTCAATGGAAACTGAGCTAAATACCACAGAGTTTATTGAATCTGTAAAGGATGCAAAAAAAGTATTGCTACCTGTGGTAGTTGGCGACAGACTTATTTTACGCTGTTTTGAAGGTAGAGATAAAATGGTTGCTGAACCTGTTTTCGGTATATTTGAGCCAGTTGGAGATGAATTTAAATCATACAATAAAATTGATTTTGTAGTTGTTCCGGGAATGGCATTCGATAAAAAAGGGAATAGAATGGGGCGTGGCAAAGGGTTTTACGACAAGTTTTTAACGCAAATTCCGAATGCTGTTAAAATAGGTGTTTGTTTTAGTCATCAAATTGTTGATAATGTACCGTCAGAGCCACACGACGTTAAATTAGATGGGGTTTGCTCGCCTGAAGGGTTATTTTCAACTAGCAATTAGCAATGAAAAATTAATAATTAACAAACTGAGAATCAGGTCATTGACCATTAAATGTGTGCTGATAATTGTTAATTTCTGTGTAAATCTGTTCCATCTGTGTGCTCTGTGTTCTCCAATTATTCATTGCACATTGTTAAAACGGCTTATAAATTTCGTGAGTACCAGAATCAACAAAAATCCATTTACTTTCGGGAGAGTCGGTATCGTCTGTTAGAATGGCATTCGAGCAATTGTTTGCTTTGTTAAGGCTTATTGTTACTATTTTTCCAGAGCAGTGATATATTTTATAACGACCGTTTCCTACATGTTTTAGGTAAAAATTTTGCCCGCTACCGTTATTAATCATATTTACCGATAAACTCTGACAAGGTTGTAATATATTTGTTGTTACATCAATAGCACTTTGGCAAGAGCGTCCAAGAAGTATTTTGTAGTACAGTTCGTAAGGGTCTTTGTCGAAACGAAAGACAGAATCGTATTGCGGATTATAAAATGCGTTACTTAACATAAGGTTCTTAGAAATGATGTCGATATCTACATTTGCCGTTGTGCTGTCGATAGCTATTGAGGAGACAATATAAAAATAGTGCCCAGTAGGAGCCTTATCGCCTTTGCAGTAGGTCGTAATTAACCCTAAATTCTCGTGAGCTCTTTTTTTACTATCATCTTTTTCGTCTACGCCTGTAAACAAAAAGATAAGAGAGACTAAAATGGTAAAAAACATCTGTTGCAATATGATTATAAACAACTCTTATATTATATACAAAGTGCAAATTTGACATATTTTTTTGTAAAACGATGCAAATTTACTCAAAATTTTTACGAAACACCTAATTTGTTGTACCATTAATAACTTCTAAGTAGGTTTGATTACATTTTTTTACAGAAAAATTTTCAATAACTGTTTTTCTTCCCTCTTTTCCTATTCTCACTCTTAGCTCAGGATTTTCGATAAGCGTACTTAAAATGTCAAACCACTCTTGATCTGTTGATGCTAAATAACCATTTTTACCATTTGTGATAATGTCGTTGTTAACGCCAACGGGCGACATTACCGAAGGTATTTTTAATGCCATATATTGAAGACCTTTAAATCCGCATTTACCACGAGTCCATTGATTGTCAGGTAGCGGCATTATACCGATGTCGAAACGTGAAAGTTGTTCAATTTCGGTTGCGAGGCTCCATTTTACAAATTCAAACTCAACGTCCTCTATTTCAGGAGATACATCGGCAATTATGATAAGCTTTACTCTGTCGCCATATCTATTTTTTAAGTTTGATAATGTCGATTGAATCGTGGCTAAATGCTTCAGTGTTGTGCTTGTTCCCGTCCAACCGATAATAACCGAATCATTATTATCAATGGTCTTTTCTATTGGCTTGTGGTAATTGGTGTCGATTGTTGTGGGTATGATAAATACGTTTTTAGCGTACTGTTTAGCGTATTGTGCTAAATATGAGTTACCTACAATAATAGTTGTGGCAAGTTTACAAATGTCGGCAGTCTTCGATGGGCGTTTC
>DAOSIN010000413.1:0-2271 GCA_035366675.1 Salinivirgaceae bacterium
GGCTTCTATTTGCGATTTTAATTAATTTGAGTGGAATAGCAGAGCTGTCGATAACAAATTTTGCTCTTATTGGTATGGCTGGTGCAATGAGTGGAATAATGCACGCCCCCCTGTTCGCTATTTTCTTAATAGCTGAAATATCAGGAGGTTATTCACTTCTACTACCACTTATGATAACAAGCGTATTTTCTTATGTTTTAGTTCGTTATTTTGCTACAAACTCCGTTTACACACAACAATTAGCCGAGCAGCGAATGCTTATTACACACGATAAAGATAAAGCCGCACTAACAATGATGAATATTGATTCATTAATTGAAACCGACTTTATAGAAGTTAGATCAGATTTATCGTTAGGTGATTTTTTAAAAGTAGTTACACATAGCAAACGCAATATTTTTCCCGTTATTGATAATGGTGTCTTTAAAGGCATAGTTTTTATAAACGACATTAGGCACTTAATCTTAAAAACTGAACTGTATGATGTCGTTTATGTAAGAGATTTAATGTATACTCCTACACCTATTGTTAAACCTTCAGAGACAATGGACGATGTTGTGAGAAAATTCCGTAATACTCAACACTACAATTTGCCAGTAATTGATAATGACCGATATATAGGATTTGTTTCACGAGCAAATACCTTTAGTGCATATCAAAAAGTTGTAAGTGAGTTTTCTGAAGACTAAAAGCAATGAACAATTAGCAATGAGCAATTACCAGTGTGGTGTACTGGGCGAAGCGTTGTACTGAATGTAGCCGAAACGGTGCACTTGGTCGCTGAGTTTGTAAAAGTGAGCGGAGTCGAAGTGTGTTGAAGCGAACTATTAATCAACTAAATGTCAAAACGTTGTAGAGACGGAGCATGCTCCGTCTCTACAACTTGGCATCTATTAATTGTTTGAAGTAAAAAATCAGCGAAACATAAAAAAGTTAAAAGGCATTATTAACCCCTTTTTTGTCGCAAATTGTTAATTCAGACTTGCTCACGTTTCCTGAAAATTGAACATTGTTAATTGCTTGTACCTTGCACCTAATTAACCGTTTACAGAGTCATACATAAACCGTTTTATACTTTTCTTGGCAGTTTTTTCAAATTCGTCATCATGTATAATAAACTTGTTTACCTTCATATAGTTAGGCAGATGAGAGTTCAGATGTTTATGGTTCTGTTCCATAATAGCTTTCAGCTTATCTTTTGAAATGTCCGCTGCCTTTACAGCATCCCAGTCAACTACTACTAAGGCAACCAATTTTCCATCTTTTTCAACTACCAAAGATTCAAGAACATAGGGCAAGTTATTGCTTTTTGCTTCAATCTCTTCGGGATAGACATTCTGTCCTGAACTACTGAGAATCATATTTTTACTACGTCCTTTAATAAACAGGTAGCCATCTTTATCGACAACACCTAAATCGCCGGTATGTAACCAACCATCGGGAGAAATAGTTGCTTCGGTAATCTCTTCATTCTTATAGTATCCTTTCATAACATTATCACCTTTCACAAGAATTTCTCCAACAATGTTTTCAGGATCAGTTGAATCAATTTTTATCGTTATGCAAGGAATAGCTTTTCCGCAACTATACGTTTTTGCTTCTCGCCAAGGTGCGTAGCTGATCAACGGTCCGCACTCTGTCATACCGTAACCGACTGTATAACGGAATTTTATTTTTTTCAAAAACTTCTCTACTTCAGGATTAAGTGCCGCACCACCAATAATAATTTCCATAAAGTCTTCGCCAAAAGCGGAGGTTAACTCTTTGTTTATTTTATTGTAAATTAGTCTATTAATTAGTGGTATTTTAATTAAATACTTTATTAAACCCTTGCTAATCTTAGGCTGAACTTTTGATTTGTAAATTTTTTCAATTATTAGCGGAACCACAAATATCAAACGCGGTTTTACCTCTTTAAAGGCTTGAAGTATGATTGTAGGTGAGGGCACCTTACCAAGGAATGTTATATCGCAACCCAAGGCAAATGTTGATAGAAACTCAAACGCACAGGCAAATGCGTGTGCTAATGGTAAAAAAGAGACTATCTTATCTTTTGGTTTTAAATCTATAAAATCCAAAGCAAACTGAACATTTGCAGCCAAGCTCATATGTGGCAACATTACTCCTCTGCTAAAGCCCGATGTGCCTGATGTATAGCTTATAACAGCAATCTTGTCGTTACTGTTTTTTGGCAATCTGAAAGTTTCTTTATTAACTTCAATATCAGTATGCAGGCAATCTTTTGCAATATCATTCAAGGATTTATTCGCC
>DAOSIN010000414.1:0-2269 GCA_035366675.1 Salinivirgaceae bacterium
GGTGCCGAAGCCGGGATTTGAACCCGGACAGGCGTACGCCCACTAGACCCTGAATGCATTTCATGGGTAAAAGAGGGACAAGACGGGATAATAAAAGAATCTTATGATTCAAGTAGTTACCCCGTTTTCTTTAACCTTAGTAGCATGGGGAATTGCAGGGTTAAATAGGGTTATTTTCCGCAAAGTGTTGACCAAGCGTTGAGCAAATCGCATGTATAAATCCTACTCAATATAAATTTATCGATCATCGATTACCGGGGGGATTCTCGATGCCCAGATCAAGAGGGGGATTTTATTCATCTTGAAACGGCGCATTTATGATTGGTATAAGCGCTAATTGGAACGAAAAACATATCCAAACATGCCAATGGAGTGATTTCAAAACCGCGAAAATAGACGGATTGAAATCATGGAAACAGTTAAAGCTGTCAAAGAACAGTTAGCAAAAGATCAGGCAGTCACATCTCGCATAGAGAGGGCGACTGTCTGGGAAGATCCTAACTTCTAAACTTATCGCTAAGGATTCCCAATTGAAACAGCGGGTTGCTCGTCAGTGTAATGGTTGAACTCTCCCGGGTACCTTACTGCAGTGAAACGCCAAGGTAATTCCACCATAGTCTTTGCTACTGAATTGCCTACCCCAAGCACATAAACAAAAGGTGAAATTGCTAAAAAAACACCGGTTGATAATGTCGAAAGCGCAACACACGGTGGTCTAACCAATAAGACATCGACCACCATCAACCCCACAGATGGTCGTTCACTTTCGGGTCTTGGGTCATAGGCGAACGTCGGAGTTATAAAAAACAAAACCAAAACAATGACAAGTACAATAGACATCTTCTTCATGAGAATCTCCTTTCTAAAGATACGGTCAAAGTAAAAACGATTTTTACACGTCACTTGTAATTATAGAATCAACACCCATTTCAAGCGGTTCTACTTAACTGAAGTGGCTACTGTATAATTTTACTCCTATAATCTTCAAGAATACCTTCCTTATTAAATTTCAAAATCAGTTTATTTAGCGTATGATCTTCTGTGCCGAGAAGGATGTTATGAAAAGGTTTTCTATAAAAATATGCCCAATATTCAGACTCGCCAGTCGCGGATGTTTCCTTTTCCGCTGGCTTTCCCAAATCTCTTTCTACATCTTCTTTTGTGGTTTCTCCTTTAAGTAAATTTTTCGAATAGTCTGTTTCATTCTCCGCTAGATTGATATGAGGCTCTGTGTTTGTTGTCTGTGGTGGTGTGATCGATTTTTTTATATCAAGAGGTTTTTCTTTCTGGTTTAACTCAAAGGTATATTGTTCTCGATACCCAGTAATCCACGGCCATGATAGGACAGGAAACCAAAAAACACGGTGAAGGTACAAGCAATCTTTAGTTATGCCTACAGTGTGATCCTCGTATCCTTGCTTGATAAAATCGACTTTTATTGTTGATCCAGCTAGGAGTCTGTCATAATATGGAACAGGGCTTAACCCAATAAGTTCACCATCAACAAAAACCTTTGCCCCACTAGGAATCGTTCGGAATTCAGTCATACTTGCACAGCCAGCAAGAATAAAAAGCACAATAGTTATTGATAAATGCCTTATCATATCAAATCCCTTTAAAAATTAACTTAGATAGAGGTCTCTATAGAAATCTGCCGGATTAAATTGAACGAATCGGAAACTTCAGAATCATATCTCCCCCAGTGAGATAAATTTTCGTGGAATGTGTATATTTTCTATGCCAATGAGCCATGTTTGTCAATGCATATTAATTCTCATCTATGGACAAGTAAATGCGCATATTTATGAGCTTTTGGAACGTCGTAATAACACCTCTCAATTTACGCTAACGCTTTCAAGCCCCTTTCGAAATTTTTTTAATCTTTTCATTTTTCAGCCCTTCTTCTGTACGCGTGGTCTTAATATTTTTCCCCTCCTTGGTAAGTCTAAAATCTTTTTCTCTTTGATTTCATTCATTATTTCCCCGGCGTAGTCAAAAATGGTCCTTTAGCTTAATGGGAGTTAGGTCCAGTAATAAACGACAACCACCTCACCTGCACCTGAGCCTGTTTCAATACGAATCTGCGAAGATCAGGTGTGCCTGAGTCAGTTATAATAAGGCTTACAGGGCATTCCACAAGAGAGATGTTTCTAAGGTATGACACGGTTGATTTGATTTAGATTGTGCCCGGAAAGCTGTTGACCAAATGGAAGGTTTTCTGGAAAGTGTTGACCAAAACGTTGACCAACCCCTCCTCGAATCAAAAAAG
>DAOSIN010000415.1:0-2234 GCA_035366675.1 Salinivirgaceae bacterium
AACAATAAATTGCTAACATTAAGAGAGGTGTATGTACTTACTATCATGTATGATACTAATGATAAAACATCTATTAACAGTATCTTTATTGAATATGGCTTCATTGACAGTTTTAACTGTTTTTATATTGTTCAAAAATCGGTTTTAAAGATAGTAAAAAAACAAATATTACAAAAAAATACTTTTTTTATGTTCGGTAGAGTGAACAAAAGTTAGGTCTGATTGCAGAAAAGATTTTTGATTAAAGGCGTCATTTTGATTTTAACTAATCAGCTATGTTTAGTCCAATTAACTACATTTCAAGTATATCAAACCAAATATTTGATTCCAATTCTATTTTGGATCTGTCTTAGAAACAAAACTGTCGTTTACTAAATAGGCGTTTTTTTAACTTTGCTTATTTTTTTATTTCCGTGTTTTGTACTGTATTGTTTGACATTTGACATGTGCCATTGAATGTAGCACCGGGCTCAATTGCCAATTGTTTTGTTGTAATATCGCCTTTAAAAACACATGTATTCTTGAAAGAAAGTAGTTCATTAACGTTTATTTTTCCTTCAACTTTCCCTTGTATATCTGCACTTCTACATGTGATTTCGCCAGTTAGACGACCAGATGTTCCTATAACAACTTTTCCTTTTGCTTGAAGGTTACCCTCTACAATTCCGTCAATTCTTATTTCTCCGTCTGTTGTAATGTCGCCTTTGATTGTTGTACCGCTGCAAATAATGTTTATTGAATTAATGTCCATGGTGTTGTTACTTTTTCCCATTTCTCTTTATGTTTAGATTTCATTACCGTTATATCCCCATTTTAAATAAATTGCCCCCCAAGTGAAGCCTGCTCCAAATGTTGCAAGAATAATGTTATCGCCTTTTCTTAATATCGGCTCCCATTCCCACAAGCACAACGGGAGGGTTGCTGCCGTGGTGTTGCCATATTTTTGAATATTAATCATAACCTGTTCGGGTTTAATCCCCATACGTCTTGCTACGGCTTCGATAATTCTCATGTTTGCTTGATGTGGAACTAACCAAGCTAAATTCTCGGGTGTAATATTGTTTCTTTGCATTACCTAACAGAGACATCTGCCATTTTTGATACAGCCCATTTGAATACTGCCTGTCCTTCTTGGTATATATAGTGTTCGCGTGCTGCAACTGTTTCGTGCGAGGCTGGTTTTACAGAGCCTCCAGCTTTTTGATGCAGGTGTACTCGCCCTACTCCGTCAGAGTGTAGTTTTTCGTCAATAATACCAATATCTTCGTTTGTAGGCTCTAATAAAACGGCACCAGCACCATCTCCAAAAATCGGACAGGTTGCTCTGTCTTGATAATCAACGATACTGCTCATTTTTTCGGCACCGACAATAACAACTTTTTTATACTTGCCAGTTTCTATAAACTTGGCACCCGTTGAAAGAGTATATAAAAATCCGCTACAACCTGCATTTATGTCAAATGAAAAGGCGTTTTTTATTCCTACTTTATCGCTTATGATGTTTGCAGTTGCTGGAAACTGCATATCAGGCGTTATGGTTGCACAAATGAGAAGATCTATTTCTTCGGGTTTGGTGTTGGTTTTTTCAAGTAGTAGTGATACTGCTTTTGCGCCAACATCTGAACTTCCTTTTCCTGGTTCTCGAATGATATGTCTCTCTTTAATACCGATTCTCGTCATTATCCATTCATCGGTGGTATCAACCATTTGACTTAGTTCTTCGTTGGTAAGAATATAGTCTGGAACGGTTGCTGCGACCCCTGTAATAGTTGCTCTGATTATGTCCATCCGTATAAAGTTTTAATTTCAAATATCATTTGGTTTTTTTTATATTAATTATTTTGTTGCCATTACTCGAGTTGCGATTTTTGCTGTTAAATCTGTCTCTATAATATTAATGGTGTTGATAATCATATTTTTTATAGCACTTGCTTTTGAAACCCCATGACCTACAACAACCGGCTTATTAATGCCTAATATAGGAGTACCTCCGTATAGTTCGAAATTAAATCGGTTAAAATAATCGTCGTTGATACCGCGCTTTTGAGCTAATCGGTAAACCATTTCTGATTGTTTAAGAACTACGTTTCCTGTAAAGCCGTCAGTAACAACAACATCGGCTATTTCAGGTCTAAAAAGGTCTGAGCCTTCAATATTGCCAATAAAATTAATATCTTTTGATTCTTTTATTAGTTTATGTGTAGTTCGGGCTAATAGATTCCCTTTTCCCTCTT
>DAOSIN010000416.1:0-2225 GCA_035366675.1 Salinivirgaceae bacterium
AGCTTGTCGAAGTACAGCAGTTGGGCACTTATGAGACACCGCCTTTTAATTTTGTGCAATTTTTAAGACAGTATCACGCCTATAGACTTTAGCCCAAACATACTGTCAATCAACAAACTAATTTAAAAACTTATAAAGTTAAAAGAAAAATAAAAAACCCGTTCATAATTGTTCATTGCTAATTGCACATTGCTAATTGCTTCATTCCGTTGCTGCAATAGCCTCAACTTCCTCTACAGTAATAGGTGGACGTTCCCCAATTATTCTACAACCGCTTTCGGTAACTAAAAGCATATCCTCAAGCCTTATACCTCCGAAATCTTTATACTTCTCTACCAAATCATAGTTAATAAAATCGGCATGTTTATTCTCTTTTTTCCAAGCATCAATAAGAGCAGGAATAAAATATATGCCCGGCTCGTTGGTTAAACAGAAGCCCGGCTCTAACTTACGTCCAAAACGTAAAGCTTCGGTTCCAAACTGCTTAATGGGACGTGTCTCTTCGTCGTATCCCACTAAAGTTTGCCCCAGGTCTTCCATATCGTGAACGTCTAAACCTATCATATGACCCAAACCGTGAGGCATAAACAATGCGTGTGCGCCCTCACATACAGCGTCATCAACGTTTCCTTTCATCAATCCTAATTCTGACAATCCTTGTGCAATTATTTTGCACGCCATTAGGTGAACTTGTTGATAAGTTATGCCCGGTTTTGTGTTCTTATTTGTAGCATTGTTGGCTGCCAGCACAATTTCGTATATCTCTTTTTGTCTATCGGTAAACTTGCCCCCTACGGGTGTTGTCCTAGTATGGTCTGACGCATAATGCAAAAGCGATTCAGCACCGCAGTCACAAACCACTAAACGCCCTGCTTCAAGGATATTGTTGTGGCTATGATTGTGCAATATTTGTCCGTTTTGCGACAAAATTATTGGAAAAGATGGTACTCCACCGTGCGCTAATGAGATGCCTTCGATTGTTCCGGCAATTGTTTGCTCCCATCTGCCCACTTTAGCCATTTTCATTGCCTTAACCTGCATTTCGTAGCCGGCAACTGCTGCTTTTTCCAACTCTTCGATTTCACACGGCTCTTTCACACTTCTCAATGCTATAATAGCGCGAATAAGTGGTGTAGAAGCATGATCGCGAACTACAGCAGCTCTGATACCTGTTAAAGATTCGAGTAACATTTTATTCACTGCCCTATAAGGAGGAGTAAAGTGAACTTTTTTTCCTTTTTTAATGGCTTCGCTTATATATTCAGCAAGCTTTGAAAAAGGACGAGTGTTTTCAACACCAGCCAACAACGCTCTTTCACGAACTGATGGTTGGTCGCCCATCCATACTATATCGTCAATAGATAAATCGTCTGCGAAAATTATATCTTGTCCTGTTTCAAAGTCAATAACTCCCGCAAAATCAGGAAAATCTAAACCGAAGAAATAAAGAAAGTTGCTATCCTGTCTAAAGTGATATGTGTTAGCAGGATAATTCATTGATGCCTCCGAGTTTCCCAAAATAAGAGCTATTCCGCTTGTCATTTGTTTTCTCAGTGCGGAACGACGACGTTTATATACTTCTGCGTTAAACATAATGATTGATTTTTAAGGTTTATTATAAATTTGATTTTACAAGATAAACAAAAAACACCTGTTTTTTAATCTACTCTAAATATTTTTTTCAGTTTATCTACGTAATCAAGTTTTTCCCAGCCAAAAAACTCAACTTCTTTAGTTACCTCTTTACCATTTTCGTAAACAGTTACGGTATCGGTATATGGCGTTCTTCCAACGTGCCCGTATGATGCTGTTGGCAAGAATATTGGGTTTTTCAAGCCAAATCGTTTTACAATTGCGTATGGGCGTAAATCAAAGACCTCTTCAATTATTTTGGCAATATCTCCATCTGAGTATCTTCGACCATCTTCGTCGTGTAATTTAGCTGTACCATAAGTATTTACGAATACTCCAACAGGTTTGGCAATACCAATAGCGTATGATATTTGAACTAAGCAACGTTTTGCCAGTTTTGCCGCTACAATATTTTTTGCGATATGGCGTGCTGCATAAGCTGCCGAACGGTCAACTTTACTTGAATCTTTGCCTGAGAACGCTCCACCGCCGTGTGCTCCCCTACCACCGTAGGTGTCAACAATAATTTTTCGACCTGTAAGTCCTGTATCTCCGTGTGGTCCACCAATAACAAACTTTCCTGTTGGATTAAC
>DAOSIN010000417.1:0-2215 GCA_035366675.1 Salinivirgaceae bacterium
ATCAAAACATTCGGCAAAGAAACAAACAATTAGTGAAAAATCGAAACATCTTTAGCTCTCAAACGGTATAAAAATTGTGGATCAATATAGTTAGATTCTTGTTGCATCAATATTTATGGTTAAAATGTTAGTGTTTAACTTTTTTTTAACTATATTGCAACAAATAAAATCAATTAATCGTTTTAAATTTAAAAACTAAAGAGAGAGGAAATTGTTAATTAATTAGAGAGTAAGCAATATAAAATTGAGAAAGGGATAGATTATGAAGAACAAATATTTTATCATAGCATTTTTAGTGTTAGCACTATTTGGCTGTAATTCAACCCTGTATCAGGGTGGATATAGTGATGAGTTGTACTTTGATGGAAGTGTAAGAGAGAGCAATACATATCGGCAAAAAGATGACCAAGACGATAGAAAAATTGTCTCAACCGATACTTATTCCACACATAACGATGATACAGAGTTTGCTACCGACGAGTATTATGATGGGGAGTACTCTGGGAACGCATATATTTCGTTTTCTATAGCAGCACCCGGATTTTATGCTGGCATAAATTCTCCTTTCTGGGGAGGATGGTATTATCCCTATTATGGTCCATATGCTCGTTATCGCTGGATTGATTGGTATTGGGACGCATATTTCTACAGTCCTTACTACGCAGTTTATTGGAATCCCTACTGGTACGATCCTTGGTATGGTCCATGGTATGCTGGTTGGTATCATCCTTGGTATGCGCCGTATTACTATCATTATTGGGGATATCATTATTGGGGGTATCATTGGGCTCATTGGTCATACAGTTCTCCAGATCACATACGAGAGACTATTACACACCGCAACTCTCTTGTTACAAACCGTGCAAATGGCAGGGGAACGAATATCCGACAAGGAGGAACACTTAAAAGAGATGCAGCAACCCAAGATGTTTCGGTTGTACAAGGTGGCAATCGCCCAGACAATACAAGAGGCGGTATTCGTAGTACTCGTCCTGACAACAGGTTAGAAAACGATGAGAGAAACAATCAAACTATTGTGAGGGACGTTAGTCAAACAACATCCGACAGAGATGGAAGCGTTGTAAATAATCGCACTGGAAACAGAAATACAGATAGGGGTAGAATTACTCATACCCGTGAGACAAGACCAGTAACAAATGATTTTTCAGATAATCGCACTACACCTATACGTTCGAACTTAGGTTCAGGAAGTAGTGTAAGACCGTCACAAGGGGTTAACAGACCATCGAACAACAATACGCATTTTTCAAATCCGCCAGCTGATAATAATCGCACTGTTCCGACACAAAGAGGTAGCATACGTCCAAGTCAAAGTACCTCGAACACAAACAGCGAGCCTCGTGTTATCAGACCAAATACCAGAAACGATTATAACTATGACAAAGGAAGAAATAGTGACAGTAATCGTAGTGGCGGAAGTAACAGTCATTTTACACCTTCTCGATCAAATTCAAACTCTTCAACCGTAGGAGGTAGTAGATCGTCTGGAGGAAGTAATTCAAGCCGTTCGTCTGGAGGCAATTCAAGTCGTCCATCAGGAAGTAACTTTAGAAGGTAGAATTTGTTGAGTTAATTCAAAACATAAAACAAAACAGATCAAACTAAATTTTAAATATATTGGATCATGATAAATAATTTCCATAGAGCTTTATCAATCGTAGGCATAGGACTACTTATTTTAACAAATAGTTTGTTTGCACAAAATGAAGTTGATGCGTTGAGATATTCAACAACTTATCATGGTGGCACAGCTAGATTTATGAGCATGGGCGGTGCTTTCTCTGCGCTTGGAAGTGATATCTCGTCAGGTAGTATAAATCCAGCGGGAATAGGCTTGTATCGTTCTTCTGATATTCAGTATAGCACAGGTATTGATTATATAAAAACTAAAAGCAATTACCTAAATGAATTGTCAACCGACACCAAATATGGTTTTAATACACAAAGTTTTGGGTTGGTTTTTAGTATGCCCAATGCTGCTAATTATGAGTCGGGCGAAGGTCAAGTAAGTATGACATTTGGAGTTTCTTACAACCGAATTAACACCTTTAACCAAAGTGTTTTTGCTACTGGAAGACATGGTAGCCGCTCATTTTTAACGCATTTAACGGAATACTATAATCAGAATAGTGATTATATGGACATGTTTTGGACAACTGGCATTTTATATGAAGATTCCGCTACTAAACTTGTG
>DAOSIN010000418.1:0-2181 GCA_035366675.1 Salinivirgaceae bacterium
GAGTATCACGTCAAACATTGCCTTACAAGCAGAAGAAGCCTATAATTTTGTGTTGCGACACATAAATAAAGGTGCGGTTGTAGAGGGAGTTTATACTGTTTCGCGATGGGAATATCCGATAAAAGCTATTCGTGAAGCAATAAGGAATGCTATTGTGCATCGCGACTATTCGTTTACCGGGAAAGACGTAAAAGTAGCTGTTTACGATGATATGGTAGAAATTACAAGTCCGGGACTTTTACCGCCTTCTATCGACTATTCGGCAATGGAAAGTCGCCAGAGCGATGCTCGTAATAAAATTATAGCACCTGTTTTCAAACGCATGGGGATTATAGATCAATGGGGAAATGGACTAAAACTTATTGCCGATGAATTGAAAGAGTATCCTCAAATTGAATTTCGTTGGAAAGAGGTAGGTATCTCATTTCAGGTACAGTTTATTAATCGGGATTATGTTTCAGGGCAAGAGTTAGGGCAAGAGCTAGAGTTAGGACAAGAATTAGGGCAAGAGTTGGGGCTTGGGCAAGAGTTGGGGCAAGAGTTGAGGCAAGAGCTAAAAAGTCCTACACGATACTCAGAAATACTTGAAAAATTAACGGTTAATCCTCTATCTCGAAAAGAGATTTCAGAGCTGTTTGGTGAAAAACGTATTTCGGGAAGCCTCAATAGAACTTTGAAAAAATTGACAGAAGATGGGCTTATTGAGCATACAATTCCTGACATTAAAAATCATCCCGACCAAAAGTTTAAAATAACAAACCAAGGGTGTCTGTTTCTGAAAATGCTAAACGATGCTTCGGAAACCGATTTTGACACCCGAGTAAATGATTGAAAAATAAAAAACCACGGCGTATCCCGAAAAGCCGAATAATAAACCGAGTAGGATAATAAATGAAAATTAAAATGAATACAAACGAACTCGTAGAATGTAAGCACTGCTTTGATGAAAAGCCTTTGTTAGTCGACTATTCAAAAGATTATTACTGTGACTGCGATCATTTTGATGATATCTATTGTGATGAAGCCTACCTATACAAAGGTAAAGTGTGCCCTCAATGTGGTCAGCTTTGGGCTATTCTTGTAGTAAGAGAGACTGTATATGACGGAAATGTACGTGAGATTTATTACGCTAAATTTACGGTCGAGCAGTTTGAAAGTTACAGCAAAAAAGATTGGGATACTAAATGTGTCGATATTTTTAGAGAACAGAACGAGTATTGGAAAGCTAAATTTGTAAATAAAAAAAGTGCCGCTTCTATAAATCGGGGACTTTTTGGAATATTAGGTGAAGAAGAAAAAGAATAATCAAAATTTTACCCTAAAAGGATACCGATGACTCAATCATTAAAAATCAGATAGTTAAACAACACAAGAAAGTCGAGTTGTGTCAATTGTAATAAAAATAAATAACTTAGAAAGTAAATAAAATGAACAAACTAATCAGTCTCAGTTTGCTATGTTTCTTAATCTTTGCAGTCCACACACCATATGCACAGACTGTTTCTACTGCTGAACCTCCAAGTGGATTCACAGCTGAGAATGCTGGAAATTTCACATTAGATTTTGTAAAAAAGTTTCTGATACGAAACCCATTGTACGGTAATATCCAAAACTTTGACATAGCTATAGATGGCTGGGATAACGTACAGCAATCGAACGGCGAACTATTTTATAGAGTTTATCTTATGATTACTTGGGATGAAGTAAGTGATTCAATAAGCGAGAATTTTTACTATAAAGGAGTGCTCATGTTTGACAAATTCGGATGTTACCCTATGTTTCTTGTTGCTGAACAAAAACAACCAACTTCTCCTGAAGGTGGCGGAAAAAGGACATCTGAACTTGAAAAAGAGCAACAAAACGCACTAATGGAATTGTTGTGCCCTGGAGTTAAGTGGTTTTATGTAATTGATAGTTGCTTAGATAATAAATAATCTTAATCCCAAAAATTTAGTTTTTTAACGTATAGTTTTCTTGTCAGTAAGATAAGTCTATTAGACTTGTTGATTGTCAGTACATTAGGGACATTCAGCAATTAATAAAATAAATCCAACTTACTCATTGTGAGCTAGTTGGATTTTTGTATCTTTAAAAAAATTCGCTTTTGTCACAAAACACTACGGGTTTATCACATACACAAAATATTGTATAATTCCTTTACTCAATACATAACCGTTTTTA
>DAOSIN010000419.1:0-2156 GCA_035366675.1 Salinivirgaceae bacterium
CAATATGGAGACTAACAATTTAGATATATGTTACTCAGCGATTCAACTTTTTGACGATTCCGAAAAAATCATTGGCTATTACGGCGAACCCTTTAATTACAAAGAGTGTAGGGAGCTTAATCATATTGATATCAATGGCTTAGGTCACATAAACATTAGAGATAATAAAGAAATCAGATTCGACGAGACCCTAAAACGACTTGTCGATTGGGATTTTATTTTAACTATTGCCAAAAGCCGAAACATCAAATATGCACCGTTTTTAGGTGTAAATTATTATGATGGTCAAAAGGGTAACCGAATTACATTTACTGAGTCGACAGGCGACCAGATAACAGAGATTATAAAAAAGATTCAAAACAAACACGGGAAAACAATTAGCAATTAGCAATGAACAATGAACAATTGGAACACATATGACACAGATTTGACGGATAATCACAGATTTATTGTTGGGGCGACCCTTGTGGTCGCCCTAATGTAGAGACAGAGCACGCTCTGTCTCCAAATCCGCATAAATCCGTTACATCCGTGTCATCTGTGTTCTACAACGAATAAACATAGATGAGCAATCTAGTATCAGTCATCATACCCAATTACAACCACGCACGATTTCTTCAACAACGAATAGAAAGCGTGTTAAATCAAACTTATCGCAATATTGAGGTAATTATACTCGATGATTGCTCAACAGACAATAGTAGAGAAATAATTGAAAAGTACCAGAATAGCGATAATCGAATACGAACTATATACAATAAAACAAATTATGGTAGCCCTTTTAAACAGTGGAAAAAGGGTATTGATAATGCCAAGGGAGAACTTATTTGGATTGCTGAATCGGACGACTATTCCGAAACCAATTTTTTAACTGAACTAATAGCTTTTTTCGATAAAAACAGCTCAATAGGATTAGCCTACTGCTTATCTGCATTCGTTGATGAGCAGGGTAAAGTGTTTGGAAATCACAGCAAAAATTTGCGCGAATTAGATCCAACGCTTTGGGAAACCGACTTTGTAATAAGTGGAAAAATAATACTATCGCGCTATCTTGCAATAATAAACGTTATTCCTAACGCCAGTGCAGCTCTATTTAAAAAAAGCATTGTAGAAACAGTAAATTGGACAGAGCTTTTTAAATACAGGCTTGCGGGCGATAGATACTTTTGGGCACAAATCTTATCAAAATGTCAAATGGCATACTCTGCAAAACCCATGAACTATTTCCGCTTCACGACCAAAACGGTTAGAGCCACCATGAGTACAGATTTAAAGTATATGTCGGAGATAATAGATGTTTATTCAGAAATATCAAGAAAAGCGCGAATACCTATAAAGACACGTATATCAGCTGTTAGGCAGTGGTTGAGGCATGCAAAGAAAGTAGTTAAAGCGCAAAAAAGTGCCAATGTTAAAAGTTACTTAAAATTGTCTGGATTGTTTATTCGTTTGATATTTAGAACTTTAATATGATAATAAAAACGTTCTTCGTGATAACCCAATTCTATTGAAACATTCTTCACGTCGGAACGAGCTTGCGAAAGTATAGCTATAATTCCACACTTGCTTTTCTTGGCTCAACTCCACAACATGGGCGCATGCAAACTATTCTTACTCCACTTGCTCTTTGTGGACCGATTTTTATAAAAGTACCCAAAGCAGTAGTGTTGCCTCCAATTCCTAAAGGTCCTACGTTGCTTTTATTAACTCTATTAGTAATCTCCTTTTCTAACTCACTTTGAATGTTATGATCTCCTTCAATCATCGCTTGTAACATTAATGAAGTAGCTTCAAAATGTGAACGACCAATTCCTATGGCTATGGTTACAGGAGTGCATCCAAGCATAGTTGCTCCCTCTACTGCCCAATCAACTATTTCATCAGTTAATGATGAAACTTTATGTTTGTGAAAGACTCTAAATGTTTTTCCTCTTATTTCTGGTCCACCACCATGCATTAGTATATGTAGTCTAAGTACATCCTCATCAATATTTCTAATTAAAATTGGAGCATGAACTAATGCACCGGGGTCTTCGTCTAACCCTCCAGATTGATCTATTCTTTGTAAATCATTACCTTTAATTGCCATAGGACGACCGGGTAGTGCTCTTAATCCTTCTATAACTCCATGGTTTATAGCATCTAAGAGTTCTCCA
>DAOSIN010000420.1:0-2156 GCA_035366675.1 Salinivirgaceae bacterium
TACAACAACGCTGTTTTTTGTGGTAATTTATGATTTATTTTTCAGAGGGTTTTTAATGGGGATATTGCAATTAAAAATTGGGTTTTGGGCGGTTGTGGTGCAGGCAGTAGTTTTTATTGCTTTAGCAATATTTGCAGGAAGTGTTATTTGGACGCTCGTACCATATATGATCTTTTCATTGTTTGCAGGGATTATTGTGTATAAAAGTAGATCAATTATTTATTCAAGCATTATGCAATTTATAATATTATTTTTGCTTAATGCGGGCATGATATATACATTAAAATAAAAATAATTTTACATAAACAAGTATGTTTAAGAAAATAAGCTTTAAAATACAAAAGGGAGCAGCGGTTATATGTATTTTAGGAATGCTTTTTATTGAAACTTATCCGGTTAGTGTTCATGCCCAGGAGGTGGTAGCGGGCGAATTTGTGCCGGAGGAGCTTTTGGGTGCAAGCGACATTGGGGCGGCTGCAGAAGCATCGCAAAGCAAACAAAAAGGCGCTTCTGTGAAGGTTGCTTTTTCATCAGATAGGGGGTTTAGAAATGGTTCTCGCGTTACAGCCATTGCTGCTCCTGGGGGATTTATTGATGGTATGGATACTAGTAATTTATATTTTACTTGGTATTTGAAAAAAAATGGATGCGACCTTGAAAATAATGTTGGTTCAAACAATTCATGTGATCTTGATAGAGACGGGGATATAACCGAAAATGATTGGAAAATAGCGGCTGCAAGAGTGATTGTGCGTGGCAATTTCGACTGGCAAAGTGCTTCTTATTCTGGCAGTAGCGCAGGAGGCGGTGTTGAGGCAGAACCACGTGATTGGGATGATGAGGATGCTCCTAATTGTTATATTCAAGGGCCAAATTCGGGGATATTTTACGAATTAAGGGAAGTTGAGTCTGATTTTGAAAATTCGTGCGCAAGCGGATATCACCGCGCGTGTGTAAGGGACTATAATGATACCACCTGCACTGTCCCAAACCCAGATTATGATCCTGATCTTATCCCACCAGACACAGATCCTCCTACTATAGATATTGATAATTTAAGATCATGTCGGGAGTCTTCCCGTGATACAGATAACATGGTGTGCCGAATAAATAGCGACACTCAGTTAAGAGATTTTGAAGCAAGTCCATATTGTCCAAATGGGGGAGCTCCTGTATGTATGCCGAACGGAGGAGGTAACCTAGATGGATCTAGTGTTACCAACGACGGAAATTCTTCAAATGATCATGCAATTTTCGGTACAGCCGGCACAAATCTTTGTACATTTTTGGGTACAAATATAGCTGCCAACATAAATGCAAATCCCCCATCTTATTTTGGGCAATCAAATAATGCTACTTGTACCAGTGGCTTAAATGCTCTTGGATACTCAGAACCAACTTGTTCGTTTGAGATGGGTGAAAACAACTGTAAACATCTCTTTCTGGAGTATACTGATGAAATAGGTCTTGACGATGAAGAAGTTGGTGACGGTGAATTTGGTATTGCGGAGAAAAGATTTTGGGGGGCTGATCCTAATTCTACTTCAACGAATGGAAGGCAAAGAGATGAGGCTGCCGTAATGGGGCTGGGGGTTGACAGAATAACATGGACATATTCTGAAGGAGATGAGATTGGTGTTGCTGTAGAAGGAATTACTTTGATGCCGACAAAACATAGAGATTCTTCCTATATTAGAACATGGGCATTCTCAAAGGGAGAATGTAGCGCTCTTGAAGAGATGGAAGAAGATGATGACAGTCTTTATAGTGGTGAAGAAGATGAGGATGAAGTGGCAGCAAGAGCTTTTTACGTGGAGCATTTGGATAATGGAGATATAGGAATACTTACTACAAACTTAGATTTGAATGATTGTTTGGAGGATAATCTATTGGATCCGCGCGATAGTGACAATGGTCTCACTAATATGAGGGTTGATGTTGAAGCAAACCCGACAAATCCAATAAATGATTCAGATGGAATAGTGGGGGATACGGTTACTGTTACCGCCTCCGTTCAGCATGCAGACGTCAATAACATGCTCTTTAGATGGGCGATTGACTTAAGTAGGGATGGAGATGCTGTTCCAACTGATGAAACGAGCTGGCGTGTCATTGATGAAGATGAATTTAGTAGTCATAGTGAATTTGAGGGCGTC
>DAOSIN010000421.1:0-2136 GCA_035366675.1 Salinivirgaceae bacterium
CCAACTAATTCACAATGATTTAGTTGGATTTATTTTGTTAATTTACGAATGTCCCAAATTAATTTATTACGGTACTTTGCGGATTGCCGTTTTTGTGTTGTTCTATAAGTATTGTCCGTTGTACATCATCGTCGTAATGTAGCGTCCACTTATCAGTTTCTAATAAATTACGATACAATTCACGACCAATGTATTTGGTTCTCTCAAGTTTAATTCTAACTCCTTTGGCACTCCACCTGTAAAACTCATGTTCGTAGTCCGAACTTTCGTCCCATCGACGCATAGGAACATATTCAGGATCAACTCCTAACTTTTTGCTCACAACTTTAATGGCACTATGAATGCGGTAGTCAGGAATGTTGTGTCGTTCAATAGAATAAATTTGGTTGTAACCAATTATTTTTATTTTTATGTCTTTGTCGTCTTTGAGTTCACAATCTTCGATAGTATATGTGTCGAAATCGTATATTCCACGTGTTTTTAGCAAGTCACGGTCAACCAAATCGCCGATAGAAAAACCATCTATTTCAAATTTTTCACGTTGAAAGTTGTTAGTTGGTTTTGGTTTAATTTTATTTTTAGAGATACAAATCTTTGGATAGCTTTGTGAATAAAGAATCAGTTTAGGCTCGTCATTAATGTATATGAAATCGTAAACAGCTGTATCGGTGATAATTGTGTCGCCTGTGACTTCAAAAGAGCGTCCGTTTCTATATACGCCTTTTTCACGCACTAAACTGTAAATAATCATTGAGTCGCTGAACATAATGGGAAAGGTGGTATCTCCGACTAAAGCCTGTTTTTCAAAATCATAATACTTGGCTGAAACCGATGAGTCGTTTCGAAGAAATAATTCACCTGAAATATACCATTCGTTTCCAATAAAATATTTTCGTAGTCTTGAATTAGCTGTGTCGCATTTAGAAAAAAGAACGACAATAACAATAAGAACGACAGGTAGTAATTTGTATTTCATAGTTATATAGTTAAAAGTTTGGCATGTTCGTTTTCATTAGAAAATCAGCTATAATATTGTGATATTGTACAAATTTAACGTAATATTTTAGAATAATGCAAGTTAAGATAGTAAATTGTTAAAGCAAAGTTAATGGTAATTTTTAAATTGTGATAAGTTTGTTGTTATGTCTTTACAAATTTATATATTTGTCAGTAAGATAATTAGTAGTGAATTGTGCTATAAATCAAGTCATTAATAGCTGTTAATTACTTTTTTAACTTTATAAACTTTTAATTTTTAAATCAAAACATATGAAAAGAGCACTAGTACTAACAGGAGGAGGGGATTGCCCCGGTTTAAACGCAGTTATACGTGCTATAGTAAAGCGTGCTGCACAAGAGCGTGATTGGGAAATTATAGGTTCAATACAAGCTTTTAACGGCGTTTTGTGGGAGCCTACAGAAATAAAAATTCTTACAGAAGAAAATGTCGCTGGCATTCATATTCAAGGTGGTACAATCATTGAAACAACCAACAAAGGTGGTCCATTTGCATGGCCCATTAAAAATAAAGATGGAACAACCTCAACAGTCGATCGCAGCGATGAATTAATTAGGAAGCTTCAGTTTCTTGGTGTTGATGCAGTTATTAATATCGGAGGAGATGGCTCGCAACGTATTTCTCAAGCTTTATATGAAAAGGGTCTTAATATTATTGGGGTTCCAAAAACCATTGACAACGACCTTTCGGCTACAGATGCAACTTTTGGTTTCCAAACAGCAGTACAAATTGCGACCGAAGCTGTAGATAAGCTTGTAACCACGGCTGCTAGTCACAACAGAGTTTTTATAGTTGAGGTTATGGGACGTGATGCAGGTTGGATAGCTTTACATGCTGCCGTTGCTGGCGGTGCTGATTTGTGCCTTATACCAGAAACCCCTTATGATATAAATATTGTAACTGATAAAATAAACAACAGATTTAAGCGTGACAGGGGATTTGCAATAGTCGTAATAGCTGAAGGTGCTATGGCAAAAGATGGGCATACTTCTATTCAGGAAGATGGTGTAACAGGATTTAAGAATGCCAGATATGGAGGTGTAGCAGTAGTTCTACGACAACAATTGATTGCTGCTGGCTGCAAACACGATATCAGAGAGACTGTCTTAGGTCACTTG
>DAOSIN010000422.1:0-2123 GCA_035366675.1 Salinivirgaceae bacterium
ACAACGATTTACAAAATGGAACGATGGCAATCAGGAGCTTAGGGACTGTGAATTTTGATTTGTCAGTTTTCTATATTGGACTTACGCCAACATATACTGACATTGCATTATATCCTGCCAGTACGTTGGAAAATCCGCCATCTGAAAGTGATGTAAGAAGTGGTGTTGTTTATGGAATTGGAGATGCTTACGAAGGAACTCTGGTTCTACCACCATTTACTATTGCAGACTTTATAGCAGCATTAAAGGCTGATGACTTGGGAAAAAGATTAGGAAAGTGTGCAACAACAGAAGAAGTAGATTCAACGGTTGCGTCTTTTAATGTTTAATTTTAGAAAAAAATTGTGATTATGTCAGCACAGCAAAAATATTTATATCAGTATGCCTACTTGGACGGCAGCAGTTTTAATGCAGTTGAAAATAACAATTTGTATAATGACGAGAGGGGAGCAGCTGAAATTTTACAGAACTATAACCACAACAGTTTAAATTTGAATTTTAAAGCGGGCGAACATACGGCAAAGGCTTTGAGCGTACTCTTGGCGAATAGTGAAGTAGGTTTAATTTTAAAGCCTGTTAAGCACGGAGATTTGGTAAACACAAATATAGATGTTTACGATTTGGTAAAAATTGGCAATATAAACCTAAGTCCGAATATTCACTTTTACGAAGTTGGCGGAGAGTTTCTAAGCAATCAAATAAATAATGTTGATTTTCTAACGAGCCGAACCGTCCTTACCTCTACTGAACACCATAATCTCCACCACTCGGTCACAATAAAGTACGGCGAAAATACCTACACCATAAGAGATACAGTCTTGGCACATGGCATCACATCGTTTTATTACCCTACTGGGGATGAGGAAGGCGCACCTGTTGCGCTTGTCGATTTGCGAGATATGGATGCTTTTTCGATAACTTTTAACGGTAATGCTATTCCTGCTAATTTTTTAAGCGGATTTGTAAACGCTGATTGTGTTATGACAATCACAAACGCAGGCAGTATAATGAAAATCGGAGATAATGCCTTTGCAAATAGCGAATTTGCTAATGTTATAGCCAATTTTTCAGGAATTCGTGAGCTTGGAAGTGGCGTAAAATTGGCAAAAACTGGTGGAGAAATTACAACTGCAAACCCTCTCGGTTTGGTTGCGTATGATGGTTTAAAAATTACTCTGACAAATGACGTTAAGGAAATAGACGGCTTGATTATTGCTTCTCCTTTTTTCGCAAGTGGCTCGAAAAAATTACTAAATGATAATTGCAATGCCTTGAGCCACTTTAAGGGTACTTTAACTGAAATTAAAAATAGTACGATTGTAGAGGACTTTGCGGACTTGACAAACATAAACAAGTCAGCTTGCATTTTCGATAATTGCACATTTGAGGTCAATCAAGATTTTAGCGGAAACGTGGCAACTCGAACATTGACAATCAAAAATTGCAATCAAGAATCGACAGGGGAGCAAGTGTTTAAATTTACGGGATTTGCAGGAACAATAAAAGTTAAAAATTCGTTTAAGAGTGTGGAAGCCTCTTATGTTGTCGATGATGCAGCAGCTTACGCACTTAAAATTGATAATGATTCGTTTATAAATGCTGGGGAGAATAGCGGTTCTTTAAACAAGGTTTTATCAAATGAAAATAGAGAATTGCCGACACTTGAGGGGAATGGTGCATTTTTGCAGATAAACAACAACAATATTGTAAGTTTTTCTGGGAATAGCTTTTTAACAACTTCGGGAACAATTTTAACTATCAATGAAATTACAAGCGTTGTTTTTCAGAAAACATGGGATTTGTCAAGAGGGGATTTTTCTTATGCCTATTTCGATTTGCCTAATTTGTATTTGCGCGACTTTATTGCGGGTTTTTCTAACTTATTACAAATGATTAACGGAGCATTTTACAAAATATCAAGAAATCCAGCGACAGGTTTAAGAATATTCATATCAGCAACTCAATTTATACAAATATTACAATGCGATAATTGCCTAACATCTGAACAGAAAATGTTTATTGACATCTATAACGATTTGCCAGATAATTTTAATTATTTATCAATAGCAAGAAAAGACACATCGTTTATTTTCGATGAAACATCTGTAATTGACGTTGGAAAT
>DAOSIN010000423.1:0-2122 GCA_035366675.1 Salinivirgaceae bacterium
TATCCCATCAATGTTAGCTTTACGTAATTTGAATTGCCTTAGTAAATCCAATTGCAACAGAAATAGTTCATCGAATTTTAGTCTGCGTTCGGCATTCATCAGGTTTTCGTGCGAGGTAGGGAAGTGTATGTTTTTTAGCGCATCTTGCAGTGAAATAAGATTGTGTTTTTTACAAAAATCGGGTGTGTAAAAATCCTTAACTTGTGATAATGTTATTTCAAGTGCCTGTTCGACAAGCGATTGAATAGTTTTAGAACTGATATTGCTTTTCTTTAACTTTTCGGGAATGCTATAAACAGGAGAAAAAGTGTAGTTGTGTTTGGTAAAATAGTTTTCAATAGGCTCTATTTCAGGATGTACAAAATTTATCTTGCGGTTAAAAACATTTGGTTTTCCAAAAAACAGATATTCAACACCAACTTTGTATGTGTTTTGTATCCAGGAATGACCTGCAAACCACACAATTTCGATGGTTGCACTTCCGTCTGATACTTTTGCAGTTAGCAATCGTCTGTTTCCAGCAATGCTGGTTTTAAAATCAAGAAACTTGCCTTTAAACTGTACAAATGCGCCTGTTACCGGAATTTCTGATATTTTAAAGAGCACGCTTCTGTCGATATGCTTATACGGAAAATAGAACAATAAATCGCTTATGGTGTTGAGCGACAAGCTCTCGCTGAAAAGTTTTGCACGCTTCTCGCCAACACCTTTTAGGAACTTTATCTCTGTTGTTAAGTTGTACTCTGCCACTACAGTTTTAAATCATCAAGCATTGCAGTTATTCTGTCGTCAAGTTTTTTGACAGTTTTTTCAAAATCGGCAACGTTATCAAATTCATCGCGTGTTCCGGCGTAAATTTTTATTTTAGGTTCCGTGCCAGATGGACGTATAGACAATATTGAATCGTCCGCTAAAATAAATTGTAAAACGTTTGATTTTGGCAACTCTATAGGTTTTTCCTTTCCTGTTTTAATATCGAGTGATTTCTGTGTCAGATAATCTTTGATACATACTAACTTACTACCGTTAATTTCTGCAGGTGGATTTTTCCTAAACCGCGTCATGATTTGCTCAATTTCGTCAGCGCCGCTCTTGCCTTTTTTCGTAATGCTAATCAGGCGTTCGTAAAACAATCCGAATTCTTTGTATATCTCAATTAGCATCTCGAAAACGCTCTTTCCTTTGCTTTTAGCCCATGCAGCAGCCTCGGCAATTAACGCGCATGACATTATTGCATCTTTATCGCGGATAAACTCTCCCATCAGATAGCCGTAGCTCTCCTCGCCACCGCCAATAAATGTTTTCTCTCCTTCGTTTTTTGCGATAATATCGGCAATGTATTTAAAACCAGTCAGAACATCGTAAATCTCAACGTTAAATTTCTCAGCCATCAGTGGCAAAATTTCGGTTGTTACGATAGTTTTAACCAAATACTCTTTGCCTGTAAGCATTCCCTTTTCTTTCCAACTTGTTAATAAATAGTAAATTAGAAACGTAGCTGTCTGATTTCCGTTAAACAGCACAAATTCGCCTTTCAGATTTTTTACTGCTATTCCAACTCTATCGGCATCGGGGTCGGTAGCCAAAATTAAGTCTGCATCAACCTCTTTTCCTTTTTTTAGGGCGAGTGCAAGAGCAGCAGGCTCTTCGGGATTTGGAGATTTAACGGTAGGAAAATTGCCATCAACAACGTCTTGTTCAGGGACATTTATGATGTTTTTAAATCCAAATGCGGAAAGTGCTCTTGGCGCAAGTTTAACTCCCGTTCCGTGAATAGGAGTGTAAACGATTTTCATATCCTTGTGTTGCTCAATAATATCGGGTCGTAGCGAAAGTGATGTAAGTGCTTCGATATACGCACTATCGATCTCTTCGCCAATTATTTCAATTAATTCCTGATTGCCCTGCATATTGATTTGATCAACAGACTTGATTTTTAATACCTCATCGATAATGTTTTTGTCGTGTGGAGCAATAACCTGAGCGCCATCTTCCCAATATGCTTTATAGCCGTTGTACTCTTTAGGATTGTGAGATGCAGTTACAACAATTCCACTTTCACATCGCAAATATCGTATTGCAAAAGAGAGTTCCGGTGTTGGGCGCAAAGCATCAAACAGAT
>DAOSIN010000424.1:0-2102 GCA_035366675.1 Salinivirgaceae bacterium
AAAGGTCTAACTCCACTGACAGCCGAAGATATTGCCGATACAATATGGTTCGTCCTTTCTCGTCCGGCACACGTTTGTATTAACGATATTTTGATAATGCCCACAGCGCAAGCAAGTTCGGGTTATGTTGTTAGAAAATAGAAAAAATAAAACAGTGAGCCTTAAATCGCAAACAATATTCGCGTTGTTTGCGATTTTTATGTTGGCGTACTCGTGCAAAAACAGTAATACAAGTGATTATAAGATATTTAGATACAACGAATCTAAAGGAATACCAACTTTAGACCCTGCATTTGCCAGAAATCAGACTATAATTTGGCCCACATCGAATATTTTTAATGGTCTGGTACAGTTGGATAACCAGTTGCATGTGAAACCAGATATTGCAACACGCTGGGAATCAAGCAACAACAGCCTAACACATACGTTTTACCTACGCACAGATGTCTATTTTCACGAACACGAACTGTTTGGAAATGAGAAAACAAGAAAGGTAACTGCACAAGATTTCGTTTACAGTTTTAACCGAATTATCGACCCCTCAACAAGTAGCCCTGGAGCATGGATTTTTACAAACACCGACAAAGATTTTGGACTAAACGGTTTTTATGCACTAAACGACAGTGTATTACAAATAAAACTTATAAAGCCCTTCGTACCATTTGTCGCAATGCTGGCAATGCCTTACTGTATGGTTGTTCCAAAGGAAGCTATTGATTTTTTGGGAGATAAATTTGGTCAAAACCCTATTGGCACTGGTCCTTTCTCTTTTGCCCTGTGGGATTTAAACAATAAGTTGATTTTAAAACGCAATCCTATCTATTTTGAACACGACTCTTTGGGTAACCAACTCCCATATTTAGATGCAATACATATTTCGTTTATTGCCGACAAACAGTCTGAGTTTATGGAGTTTCTGCTCGGAAAAATTGACTTTATAAGCGGTATTAACGCAACCAACAAAGACGAGCTTTTAACACGCGATGGACAACTGCGCCAAAAGCACCACGATAAATTTTACCTGCAAACATACCCTTACCTAAATACCGAGTATCTTGGGTTTAATTTAGATTCCACACAACCGGGATATGTGGAAAAGGAAGTAAGAGAGGCACTTAACTACGCTTTCGACCGAGAACGAATGGTTGTGTTTTTAAGAAATAACCTTGCAATACCTGCCAATGTTTCGTTAACGCCTCCAATACTGTACCCCGAGGGAAGCAAACAGCCAAAAGGCTATGAGTTTAATCAGGAGAAAGCGATAAATATTTTAAAAAACGCAGGTTATGGCACAAGTAAAGAACTGAAACCCATAACATTAACTACCACACCTGATTACTTGGATATTGCAGAGTTTTTCCAACATCAAGCCAAACAGATAGGAGTAAAAATAGTAATTGAAACCGCAACCGGAGCAGCATTTAGACAAAAAGTTGCAAACGGAGACTTACCCTTTTTCAGAGCCTCGTGGATTGCTGATTATCCTCACGCCGAAAACTACCTGTCGCTCTTTTACTCAAAAAACTTAACACCGACAGGTCCTAACTATACAAAATTTATCTCTCCGCTGTATGACTCACTATATCTGCAAATATCTACAAACGAACAGTTTGAACATCTAATACCGAAAGCCGACAGTATTGTAATGAACGAAGCCGCAGTTATACCACTATTTTACGATGTTGTAGTAAGAGTGGTAAATAAAAGGGTCACGAATTTACCGATAAATGCGCTTAATGCGATATCGTTGAAGTGTACGAGGGTTTGTGATAAATAAAAGGGAGCAAGTAGCCAGCTATTCTTTGATGAATCATTTAATAATTAGGGTCTACTGAAAAAATCTTATTCTTTTGATTTTAAGCAAGATGCATGCATTTTTCTTTATTTAAGTGCAAGGTTTTATAGAAGTCGGAAGTCGGAAGATAGTAGTTGGAATTGTCCGTAGGACAACATGTGATTAACCGTAAGATTTATCTTACGGAAACTGCAACCTCCCCCGCTTTCGCCCGTAGGGCGACACTTATGCATTAAAGCAATGTGCCACCCTTACGGGTGGGATTGTGTGCTGTTGCACACCCATAGGCTTGCGCCTATGGTTAATC
>DAOSIN010000425.1:0-2083 GCA_035366675.1 Salinivirgaceae bacterium
AAAACGGGAGTTTTGTTCACATTTTATAAACAATTTAATTGCAACGTATAGTGCTTAATATCAATATAAAAGAGTATTATATACTACGTGTTATCTCTCTTTTATCCATTTCAAAATCTCCTCCAACGCTTTAGGCGAGAATGTTTGCTCAATTTCGCCATATTCTGTAGGAAGTCCGGTTTTACTCTCTTGAAAAAGATGGTTTAATCCCTCTAACTCTATGATTGTAAGATTGTTATTTCCGTTCTCTGCAAATGCTTTTTTAATCGCAGAAAGATTTTCGTTTGCAGGAACTTGCAAGTCATTTGTACCATTAAGAGCCAACGTAGGACATTTAACTTTTTTCAACATAGGATAAGGGTCATACTTGATAAAATAGTACATCCAAGGCGAAACAAGTTGATTAACAGTTACTTTTATCAGTCCGTCCTTTTGCTCAGTAGTCATTTGTGCCGTTAATACTGTACTATTACTGAAACTATTTTCCATTATTTCAGTTAATTCGGCTCGCAGGTTTAGCGTATCGGAACTGTTAATAATATGCTCATACAGAGATATATTCATTCTTTCGTTTTCTAAAAACATCGTTTCTGGTAAGCCCGAAGCCTTAGAAATAGCTCGTTGCTGCATTAAAAGCAGTTGGTCACCACGCACGCCTGTTCCTGCAAGCAGGACTATGAATGAAACATTTTCGTTTCGCGCTGCTACTATCGGGGCAATAATTCCTCCCTCGCTGTGCCCAATTAGACCGATTCTCGTTTTGTCAACTCCTTTTCTGTCAAGCAGATAATTTACAGCACTTTCGGCATCGTTAGCTAAATCGAGCGTTGTTGCTTTGTTGAAATCACCGGTCGATTCAGCTGTTCCGCGGTCGTCGTAGCGAAGTACTCCTATTCCGTTTCGAGTCAAATAGTCGGCAATTACCAAAAAGGGTTTATGACCCATAAGTTCTTCATCGCGGTTTTGCGGTCCGCTGCCTGATATAAGTACAACCACAGGGTAACTTCCTGTTTCGCTTGGCAAGGTCAGCGTGCCTGCAAGTGTGTTTCCATCTTTTTCGTTTTCAAACTTTACGTCTTCGGTGTAGTAAGGGAATGGTGGCTTTGGCTCTTGCGGGCGGTTTAGCTCCACCGCTTCAATCTCATCGCGACTTAAATCGAGTGGAAACTTCATTCCCATTTGAGTGAAAGTACCGATAATGCTATCGTTTCTAAACGTGCCTTCATAACTCGCTCCAATAGAACTAACCTTGATTTTCAGCACATTGCTCGCAAAACTTGTTTCGTTGCACTCTATACCGTAGGCTCCTTGGTCGGGACTATCCATAGTGGATTTGTAACCTGCTTCCGATTTTTCTATATTTAAAACAAGCCTTAATTGCATTCCTTGAACATTTAGCACACCACTCCATTTTCCTGTAATATCTTGAGAAGATTGAGTACAGGAGGAGAGCGCAATTAACAAAAGTGTAAATAATGATATTAAACGTGTCATAATTGTTATAAAATTAAGTGAATAAATAGTTTAGAAATAATTTCGGCTGCGAGAATTCCTACAATAAAGCCAACTGTTAACTTCATGCCTTTTGCTCCTGTAGAGACTTTTAATCCGTTGTACATTAATGCAATACTCCAAATCAGCACTGGCAAAGAAATCACTCCAAATATAATAATGAAGGGATATTCAAGTACAATCATCGGATTTTGAAGTATCTGTTCTATATCGGGGAAGGTGGCAAACGGTGCTAAAACCGCTAACAAGAGATATGGCGCACGAGCAAGTGTCATTGTGCCCAGGATATCGACAAACCTAAAGTTTTTGGAAATAATTATCCCAACAACGTACATTGTGAGCACAACAGAAAACAGACTTATCCCTGTAATTATAAGCGATTTAGCAACTCCGACATTGCTTCCGAAATGAGCGTCAACAGCACCATCAAAAACCAGATTGCCGTAGCTTGCCAGCACCGCCGATATAACTACAATAACTATTCCCACGCCAAAAGCCTGCCAGCCTGCAATACGTATAAATGGGTTCCAAATTAAACTCCAATTGTTAGTTTTTTTCTTCATAACTTTGA
>DAOSIN010000426.1:0-2082 GCA_035366675.1 Salinivirgaceae bacterium
TAGGGTGGCACATTGCTTTAACGCAAAGTGTCGCCCTACGGGCGAAAGTCGGGGTGGTGCCGTTTCCGTAAGATAAATCTTACGGTTAATCACATATTGTCCTACGGACAATTCCGACTTCCAACTTCCGACCTCGGACTTCTTTAAAATTTTTGTTATGTACTAAGACATATTATTTAAAATAGGTTGTCATTTATATACAGCTCTAATTAAGTAAGTTAAACAGAATTATTTTACAGCAGTTAGCTTTACATAAAGAGTGGCGTCAGTAAAAGGAAGCTAACTCATAGAAAACAGATTGACAAAAAATAATTATATTTGCTGATTACAGAGAGTTTTTTTATTAGTTCGCAAAACCACACATCATGCTTAGAATCAAATTCGTACATACTCCAAAACCCAAACGGTTCAAATACAATCCACGGTATTACGATCCTGAAAAAGAGGAATTCGAAAAACGTAAAGCCGAATTAAGAAAGCAAAAGGGTTACGATACTGGCAGTAGCATTCGCGGGGCTTTCACAAATCGTTCATTAGCAAGACGTAAGGCTCAACGGTCATCCAATATACGGCTACTGATTATTCTTGCAGTTTTATTAATTATAGGGTGGTGGATACTACAGTAAAACCATTATCAGTCCCAATTTAATGAAAGCCAAAGTCATAATTCGTAATTCATGACTCGTAATTTGTAATTCGTAACTCGCAATTGAAAAAAAAGTACGTTACTTTGTCCACCCAACATTAAAATTGTAAATTTGTGACATCAAACAAAAAAATATAAGAAAACTCCATTATCATGGGAAGAGCATTTGAATATAGACGCGCAGCCAAAGAGAAACGTTGGGACAAAATGTCGAAAATATTCCCTAAATTGGCAAAATCCATTACAATAGCAGCGAAAGAGGGCGGACCAGACCCCGACCTAAACGCAAAACTAAGAACGGCAATCTTGAACGCCAAAGCTCAAAATATGCCCAAAGATAATATTGATGCAGCTATAAAACGAGCCGCGGGCAAAGATTGCGAGGACTACAGCGAAGTTCTGTACGAAGGAAAAGGTCCTCATGGAGTTATGGTCGTGGTGGAATGTGCTACTGACAATCCGACGAGAACAGTTGCTAATGTAAAATCGTACTTCAATAAAGCCGGTGGTAGCTTAGTGCCAACAGGCTCATTCGAGTTTATGTTTACACGAAAAGCAGTTTTTGAAATCACAAAGACAGATGACATTGATATTGAGGCAATTGAGCTAGAGTTGATAGATGCAGGATTAAGTGAACTTGAAGAACACGAAGATACAATATATCTATATGCCGATTACGTAAATTTTGGAACAATGTCCAAAGCTTTGGAAGAGCTGAATATAGAGCCTGAAAAATCGTCATTGCAACGAATACCAAACACAACGGTTGAGTTTACCGAAGAGCAGTTAGTCGATATAGAAAAAATGCTCGACAAAATTGAAGATGATGATGATATTCAAGCTGTTTATACAAATATTGAATAGTTGTTAATTTGTAAAACCATTAGTAATGAGCAATATAAAAAGATTAGAAGATATAGCAACTCAAGTACGTCGCGATATTATTAGAATGGTACATGGAGCAAAATCAGGGCACCCTGGAGGCTCTTTGGGGTGTGCCGATTTTGTGACAGCCCTCTATTTCAAAATTATGGATCACAATCCAAAAAAATTCGATATGAACGGAAAGAACCAAGACCTCTTCTTTCTCTCAATCGGACACACTTCACCCTTGTTTTACAGTGTGTTGGCACGTTCGGGATATTTTGATGTAAAAGAACTGGCAACATTCCGTAAATTAAATACAAGGCTTCAGGGTCACCCAACTACACACGACAACCTGCCGGGAGTAAGAGTTGCGTCAGGATCGTTAGGACAAGGGCTTTCTATAGCATGTGGAGCAGCACTATCCAAAAAACTTAACGGGGATAAAAAGTTGGTTTACGCGCTACTAGGCGATGGTGAGATACAAGAGGGGCAGGTTTGGGAAGCAGTTATGTTCGCCTCTGCAAGAAAAATTGACAACCTAATCGCAACCGTTGATTATAACGGCAAGC
>DAOSIN010000427.1:0-2079 GCA_035366675.1 Salinivirgaceae bacterium
CTTTGTGTTTTCGCATATCGATAAGTTCCTGCGCTTTTTTAACAGCGCGGAAGGCTGCTTCGCAAACCTCTTCAGGCGTTCCGACCATGGTAACTACAGTGCGGTTTGTAGCTTTACCGGGGTCAACATCAATTAATCGAACACCCTCAACCGACTCGATTTGATCGGTAATTTGCTTAATAATCGCCATATCATTCCCCTCACTAAAATTGGGGACACATTCAATGAGTTGTTTCTTCATAGTTTGATTATATTATTTGATTTATTTGTTAAAACAATCTATTATTTAAAGTTTTACTTCAATTACTTTGCCGTTTAATATCACAGTATCAATTAGATGGCTTGTGTAAGCGTAAGGCATAAATTCAATACTTGGTATGTTTTTGGTAATAAAGACGTTAGCTTTTTTGCCTCGTGCTATAGAACCTGCTATATCCTCTACTCCCATTGCATAAGCCGTGTTTTTGGTAGTTGCGTTAATCACTTCGTTTGGAGTCATTTTATAGTTTATGCAACCTAACGACAATATAAATTTCATATTGCCCGATGGTGACGACCCTGGATTATAGTCGGATGCTAAAGCAATTGGTAGTCCTGCATTCATCATCTTTCTAACTGGCGAGCATATCATATTTAGGAAAAATGCTGCACCAGGCAGAACGGTTGGCATTGTTTCCGAGTTTTTAAGAGCCTCTATCTCTGCATCGCCAATAAATTCGAGGTGGTCAACCGAAAGAGCATTGTACTTTACTCCTACTTGTACGCCACCAGAAAAATCTAATTCATTTGCGTGTATCTTAGGACGTAAGCCATATTTCATAGCCGCAAGTAAGATACGGTCAGTGTCTTCAACAGTGAAGAAACCTTTGTCGCAAAAGACATCAACGTAGTCAGCGAGGTCTTCAGCAACAACTTGCGGTAACATTTCGTTGATTATAAGGTCAACAAACTTGTCTTGTGCACCGCGATACTCCAATGGTATGCTGTGTGCGCCCAAAAATGTTGATTTGATTATAACAGGTGTAGTCTCTTTTAATCGTTTGATTACGCGCAACATTTTTAGCTCGTTTTCTGTGTCAAGTCCGTATCCTGACTTAATTTCAATAGCTCCCGTACCAAAAGCAATCATTTCATTGACTCTTGCAAGTGCTTGATTATAAAGCTCTTCTTCGGAGGTTTCTGCCAATCTTTTAGCCGAGTTAAGTATTCCACCGCCACGTTTGGCAATCTCTTCGTATGAGAGACCTCTAATTTTGTCAACATACTCAATCTCTCGGCTTCCTGCATATACGATGTGTGTGTGACTATCGCAAAACGATGGGAATACAAATTTACCTGTTGCATCAATGGTTTTAGTCTCGACTTTTGGGCATTTGTCCATTGTTCCGAAATCTTTGATTTTATCATTTTCGATTAAAAGGAAAGCATTGTCGATTGTTGGGAGTTTGTCCATATCAGCTCCTGCAACCCATGTACGGTTGGTGTCTTCGCACTGGACGAGTGTCTTGATGTTTTTGATTAAAAGCATTCTACAAATTAGTTAAAAGTTAAGAGTTTGTAAAGTAGAGACGGAGCATGCTCCGTCTCTACAATTTTAACGAATGCAAATTTACAAAATATTATTTACTAAATTAGCTTGTTGCTTAATATAGAAATTTACCTGACAAATGCAAATTTTATAGGATTTTAGAAGCTTATCATCATTAGTACGACTATTAAAAGTGACAACACCACTCCTACTTTATTGATTTTGAGCAACTTCTCTTTAAATACAAAAACTGCTATTAGTATTGATGAAATTACTACACCAAATTATTCATACCGAAAATCATTGAACTATTGGCATTTATGCTGTTTAGCGCATTAATCAGAAAATAGAGTGAACCAAAGTTTACAGCTCCTAAAAAAAAGTCCACTTATCAGAGCTAATGGCTTAAAAATAAGTTTGCGTTTAGGTCCGTAGAAAATCCAAGCAACTATTCCAATTATTCCCGATACGGTAAAAAGCGTTGCGGTGAAGAGTGAGGATGTTTGACTATCTTTAACATGAAAAGTTTGCATATATTTTATTAAGCTGTC
>DAOSIN010000428.1:0-2074 GCA_035366675.1 Salinivirgaceae bacterium
GCATCTAAATTCTTTAGCAAATTATCGGTTGGATATATCACCATGACGTTCTCCTTATCGAATCCCAACGATCTGTTTTTCATAAAATCAACCTGTTTGATGGTCAACACCGACATCGCAATAAGGATAATGGTTGCCGTAAACTGAACTACAGTCAGCCATCCGCGCGATGTTTGGCGAGCAATAGCGTGACGTTTTTTTACTGCATCCATAGGCAAAACCTTGATACTGCTAAAAGCGGGAACTATCGCTCCAATTACCCCGACAACAATCGCAACAGCAAATAGCAAAAGAATCACAAAAGCCGATGCCCGAAAATCTAACGGATACTCGAATAGCTTTATCCCAAACTCATCGTTTACAGCGATGGCTAACCCCAACGCAACAAAAAACGACACTCCTGAAACCAACACGCTTTCCAAAATGCCTGTTATGAAAATCTGACGACCGCTGTTTCCCAAAATACGCGTTACTCCTATGTTTTTCAAGCGTTTGGGTAGCGTGGCGGTGGCAAAATTTACGTAATTCAACAGGGCGATAATCAAAATAAACAAGCCTATGCCGAAAAGTGTGTTTACTGAAGATTTGTTATTGGTGTTAAATAGCGGATTTTCAGCCACATCATTTGCGAAACGAAGCTCAGCAAGAGGACGAGCAATTATTTCCGCCTTTACGCCACTCTTTTCGTAAAAACTATGTTTCTCTTTTAGAATATCAATATCGTTGATACGTGCCTGTAAGTCGTGAACGGCAACTCCTGATTTTACTTTTATAAATTCAGGGAAGTTGACAATTCCCCAAGTTTTGTAAGATTCGGCAAGCCAGCCGTTTGTCGGAAAAGAGAGGATAACAGGCTCATTAAAGAGTGAGTTTTTAGGCAGTGTTCGGAAAATGCCTGTTACCGAGTACTCTTCTCCATTGGTTTTGAATGTTTTACCTATAACATCGAGGGTTCCCCAAAATTTCACTGCGAATGCGTCTGAGACTATCGCCGAATTTGGCTCGGAGAGCGGTGCACTGCTCGTTGAGTGCAGAAAATCGAACGTAAAGACCTCCGTAAGATGTTTGTCGGAAATAGCGTAGTCTTCGTAACTTGTTAGTTTTGTGTCGCTTGACTCCCACTCAAAAAGAATTTCGCCCCATTTGCCCCATGGCATATAAACCGTTGTCGCGACAACATCGGAGAGCTGTTCTTTTATCACATCTTTTGTCTGACCCATCATGTAAACAGATGTTTTGTCATTTTCGGGTGACATTATTTCAAGTCGATAAATATTGTTCGCATCCTTGTGATACATGTCGAAATGGTATTCTGTACACACGTACATCATAATCAGGATAAATACGGTAAATGCCGTTATCAATCCCACAAAATTGAATGTTGTAGAGACTTTCGACACTTTTAAATTTCTGTATATAGCTTTTAATATGTTCATTTTTAGGAATTTTTATTTATTATGGTTTATAGAGACACCATAATAACTTATAATGTAAATTTTGTGCCAAAATGTTAATCAATTAGCAATGAACAATGTGCAATGAACAATTATTAATACGTGTACTACATCTATTCGCTTGAGCTTTTGATGATTGAATGTAACATTTTGTATAATTCATCAGTAACGTAAAAAATCATTCAATAATCACAATTCTGTAACTTATAAAAGAAAATTTTGTGCCAAAATGTTAATGGGTTGATATATAGATGTTTGCTTTTTTTGTTGATTTTGAAAAGTGTAAAGATATTAGACAGTGAGTGTCTTATTTTTTTACACTTATGAACAATTGAAAAATTAACCATTAAGAAGTTAAGAAATATTAAGTTTGGGCTAAAGCCCAATATATGTATCGACCTATCAACCAACGACTTAAAAGTCGTTGCTACTGATAAAACCGCATTGTTCGCTTCGTAACTCGTAATTCGTAATTGTTCATTGCTAATTGCTAATTGTTCATTGCATTTACTCGTATCTGAGTGCTTCGACTGGATTTCGGCTTGCTGCGCGCCAGCTTTGCCAGCTTACAGTTAAAAACGTGATAACCAGAGTAATAAATCCTGATAGTGCAAATATCC
>DAOSIN010000429.1:0-2060 GCA_035366675.1 Salinivirgaceae bacterium
TCCAAGCACAAAAAAGACCCTAGTGATTGTATCATTACTAGAGTCCTTATTTGAAGACTATAACAATTAGAGTCACGGATGACGAGTACGCTCACCTTCAAGACATGGTAGGAAATGACCTCCAACCGGATCAGACAATGGAAGAGTTTGTGCTGGAAGTGTTAGCAGACAGTTTGCCGTATCTTCGGGCAAATCACTGGCCAAAATACAGGCTGCAAGACTGATGACAAATCCATCAAGATATTAAATATTAATTTTCCCCACGGTCTATGTTGAACATAGGTCGTGGGGATTTTTCTGTTTCTTAAACCTTTTAACGATTGTTATACTTTTTAACGATTCTCCTTCCGACTTGCGGAAGGGGGTGCAAAATCTAAAATCTAAATCATATAATTAACTCATACGAGCGAAGATTCACTTTGATTTTGAAGCGTTTGATGAGCGTTAATCTGCTGAAACTCCTTGAAATAACGGGCTTTTAGCCATTTCAAAGCTTATGAAAAATTGTATCAAAATGAGTAAGAACATAGATTCCCGTTATGCGACAGGAGAATTAGTGATGGGATGGGTGAAAGAATAAGTGCATAAAGTATCGCAGATAGGAAAAGATAAAGTTCTCCTCGGCTGGCCGGACAGCATTGCGTCATGACTTCGATTGATGGCGTGAAAAAAATATAAAGCTTGCACCACGGTCTATTTCGCTAGGCTTTGAAATCGTTTTTATATCTTGCCCTTACCGGATTTAAATTTTTGATAGCATCGAAACAAACAGAGCCATTGGATATATAATACCTCTCCGCTTTGGGAAAGGGGTGGTAATTTGTCAAGGCGAAGAGCAGTTGCAATTTGTTTTTTGGTCAACAGACTTCGTTTGCTGAACAAACCATGCCGGAATGAGTGTTCGATAAAATAAGTAAAAGAAGAATAGTCTTTCGCATCCACATCAGGACATCTCTTTTGAGTCAGTCGAAGTAAAACCGAATCTACCGATGGTTTGGGATGAAAATCTTCCCTTCTAAAGTAATAAACGATTTCGGTTGTCCAGTTGGATTTTAACAAAATCGAGCGTAAAGTTTCATTGGGTTGACCTATGAAACGTTTAGCGGCTCCTTTTTCTACAACTAGCCAGATATCCGTCGGCGGATTGTTGTCTTCCGTTAACTTTCGAATGATTTTTGTTGTGATGGAAAAGGGAATATTGGCAAATACTTTGTAGCTCCCCGTAGATGGTAATGGGTAGGTTAAGAAATCCCGGTGGATGAGGGATAGGTTGGGGATATCGGCAAGTTTCTGTTTGCTGTAAGCATACAGCTTTTGATCCAGCTCAATCGAGTAGAGATGCTTACAGTGCTGACTCAGCACTCGGCTCAAATGACCTTTTCCGGTACCGATTTCAATCACATGATCATTTTTTGTGATTGAACTTAAACGTACAATGCGTTGCAATATTTTTTGGCTCGTAAGAAAATTTTGAGAATGATGTAAATCACTCTGATTATATATATTGTTTAAACGTGACATGGTGTTATATCCTCCTGCATTTTTAGATTGCTACGAAAGGCAATAAAAATGCAGGTCATGTCACAAAATGGACCCAACCTGCCTGACGAATAACACAAATAGGAAACTATCCGTAGTCCGGAGGATTACAGAAGGTTACTATTCAATGCGCTAAACGAAAAAAGAGACAGGAAATATAGCCCACTCAAATGAATGAAACTGATTCTTATCGCCTGTTATTTTCTGATGCGCATGGAATATAACACCCTATTTTACCTCCGATTTTTATAAAATCACATTGCAAAAATTATATCATATCTATTGGAAGATAGCAAGCTTCGGTTTGGTAGATGGTATAATTACCTTGTAGGCGCCATTGAAAAGTTTCCCAAGACGAGTAGAAACTTATGAATTATTACCAAAGATGAGTGAAATTCATTGTTGTCTTTCCCAACACGAGCAAAAGCAAGGAAATCAAACAGACATCAATCCTACGACCTCCACGCATGTGGAGACGGTATGTTTATTGTCTATAACCGATTTTTCCATTTCATGTAAAA
>DAOSIN010000430.1:0-2059 GCA_035366675.1 Salinivirgaceae bacterium
CGGCCTCACTCTGAAAAGTAGTTTCCTTGTGGTATTGTGGTTTGTATTCGGCTACTACTGTACTTTCGGAGTTCTCTGCAACAATTTTGTACTGATCCATATAAATTAAAGCTTAATAATTCAAAATTAATAATTACACAAATATTTTATCTATTACTTTGGTTTAAAACTCAAAAGTTTTGAGCGATAATATTCGTATTGTTTACGGCGTGCTTCAATTTCGGCAGGTAAACCTATCGAGATATCATTTACCAAGCTATCGAATTTATCTAATATTTCCACAATTCTCTCCTGTTCAGAAAGAGGTGGAATTGGGATTAAATACTTTTTAAACTTTCTCATATCGACAGACGGAAAACTGGCGGTATTCGTATTGTTTTTGCACCATTCGTCAATGATAAACATAAAATAGTGGAAAAATTTCATATTAATTTTTTCATTGAACAATTCACGTTTTGTTAAAAACGTGAATTGTTGATTCGCAAGTGAATCAACAATTATCAAAGCGTGTTCACCAATAGTTGCAGTAGTTGCTACAATGATAGAGTTTGCAGGAAATAATCCATTTCCTTTTACTGCATCTGGAGTAATGTGTTGAATTGAGTCTGATAAAATCCTTCCGTTTTGACGAATATCTTCCATTCTAAACCAAGGTATAGTACCATTCTCCCAATACTCAGATTTAGATTTTGATGGAGTATACCCATTTTTTATATAAAAAACTTCCTCAAGTGTTTTCCATTCCACCTCCACGCCATTCATTAACCACTTACCGTTAACCTCTGTGGCACTAAGCAATCGGTTGCGGTAGTACTCGTATTGTTTACGGCGTGCTTTTAATTCTTCTTCTAATTCTGTTTCTAATTTTGCTTCTAATTTTGTAAATTTATCGAGAATATTTACAATTTCTTGTTGAACAGGAAGAGGGGGGATGGGAATGAGGAGTTTTGCAATACTTGAACCATGAACATGTGGTACTCCGCTACCTCTTTTTGTATTGTGTATTTTTTCTTGATTGTGTTTTAAAAAATAATAAACATATTTAGGCGTTAGCAACTCCATATCAGGATTTACAGAAAACGAATCAGATAAAAAAACAGGTATAGTCCAATAACTTACGAAACCTGCATAAGCTCCAGAGCTTGAAACTGCTATTGTTTCTCCTGTTCTATTTGATTTATTGTGATAATAAGAGGGTTTTTGACCTCCTGCTATTACAGGGACATCCCCCTCTGTAACATCATTTTGAGTTATAGAATTACCTCTCTGAAATTTGCAAACTTTCCCCAATTCTTTATATTCAACGCCATTGGGGCAATACTTTGCTATAAGTTCATCGATTTTACTCATGGTTGTACAGTTTTAGCGGTGTCTTCGGCAGGCTTAGACACCGCTTCATTACCATTGGTGATTGAGCCTGCTGTTTCATTGGTGATTGAGTCGGTGATTGAGCTTGTCGAAATCACCGACTCATTTCTCGGGTATTGTGTGTAATTCTTTGATAGGCTGATGAGCTTGTCAAAGCAGCCATTAATCAGTAATTTTTTCATGCAGTACCTCCTTCCAAATCGGCCACAATTTCGTCAATTGCTTCGCGAAGTTTTTGCTGGCGGATGACGATCTCGGCAATGTGGGCGTTAAGTTTTTTGATATCCACTTTTTCGGTCTCATTATTCTGCTCCACATAGCTGCTCACGGCAATGTTGTACTCGTTTTCGGCAATGTCTTTGTTAGGAACCAGCCGGGCAAAGTGGTCGATATCGCGACGCGCAACATACGCATCGAGAATTTTTTCTCTATTGGCTTCGCTGAGTTTGTTTTTGTTGCCTACGTGTACAAATTCAGCAGAAGCGTCGATGAAAAGGACGGCATTGTCGGTCTTGCTTTTTTTGAGCACAATAATGCATGTGGCTATGGTAGTGCCAAAAAACAAATTGGATGGCAGCTGAATGACTGCATCTACATAATTGTTGTCGATAAGGTATTTGCGAATTTTCTGCTCGGCACCTCCGCGGTAGAGCACGCCGGGAAATTCTACGATGGCAGCCGTACCCGTTGT
>DAOSIN010000431.1:0-2047 GCA_035366675.1 Salinivirgaceae bacterium
GCTGTTTGATAAAATAATAGTTGCAATTGGACACAATTCTAATAAAACCGGTTTTTTTACTGTCGATGAACGGGTTGAAATGGTAAAAAAAACATTCAAGAATGTAAAAAAAATAGAAGTAGCTGTGTTTGAGGGCTTAACAGTTCAGTTTTGTAAAGATGTTAATGCTAAATATATTCTAAGGGGCTTGAGAACAAGTTCTGATTTTGAATTTGAGCGTGGAATTGCTCAAATGAACAAAAAAATGTATCCCGAACTTGAAACCGTATTTATTTTGTCGATACCTGAACTAACGCCAGTCAGCTCTACTATTATACGTGATATTTATCGTAACGGCGGAGATATTTCTATTTTTGTTCCTGAAGCAATTGTGCCTCTAATTCAAAACAAGTTGAAACAAAAAAACAATTAATTTTCGTGATTTTAATAATTTGGAAAATAACTAACTAATTGTATATCAGTGTTCAATAAATTATTGCTAACATATTTTTTACTATTTGCATCGATAATTTTGCACAGTCAAACGAACCCGACCATTGTAAGGGGTTGCCATAAAACGTTTGCTAATCAAAAAATTACAATTACAGCCGAAGATGATTTTATTACAGGGACTCCAAAGGTGCTCTATTCGACTGTTGCTGATAAAAATGGGTGCTTTTCGGCAAAACTTAATTTGACAGAAATTGCTGAATTGAAAATAATATTTGGGAAGTTTATAGGGTTACTATACGCCGAACCTGAGCGCGATTATGATCTGCTTTTGCCCGAATTTGAAAACAAAACAATTGTCGATAGTTTAAATCCATATTTCGAGCCTGTAGGCTTTTATTTCAAAATAAAAAACCCGGTTTTACCCGAGCTAACCGATGTTATCGCCAATTTTGACAATATTTTCAATCAATTTCTAAATCAATATTTTTTGCATATCTCGTTAAGCAGATATTACGACACTCAAATAGATACTTTGCCGGCTTTTATTGATTCATTGTTTAGCGATGTCACGCATCAATATTTTATTGATTATAAGAACTATAGCATAGCTAGCTTATACGCTCTTACGTTGGTTAAAAATCATCAGACAACAATAAAAGACTACTTCTCACACAAGCAGATACTATACAATAATCCTGCATACGCAGATTTGTTTAATGAGCTTTTTAAGGATTATTTGCCCTATTATGCCGATACTCGACAGGGTAAAAGATTGGTTGCTGATATTGCAAAGGCAAAAAGTTATTCGTTTGCAATGGAAACGCTCGGTAACAATCCGCTACTTACGGATTCAACATTTCGCGAATTGGTTTTGATAAAAAGCATACACGATGCTCTATCAATGGAACAGCTTCCCATCTCAAGTTGTTTTCAAACTCTCGACTCGATTAAAATTTACACCAAAAGCGATATTCATAAAGATATCATCGATAATATCAAGCAAAAAACCATGAATTTAGCTATTGGAACCAAAATTCCACCGTTTGAGTTGGTTGATGTTGACGGGAATACAGTAAAAACCAGAGACTTACAGGGCAAATATGTTTACTTGAATTTTATCAATATAAAGAGTTTTACAGCAGACGAAGAGCTAAAAGCACTTAAATTTTTATATAAGAAATATCAAGATAAGCTTAGAATTGTTACGGTAGCAACAGGGGCAGGAAATATGCCTTTGATATCAAAAGTTTTTCGTGACAATAATTACGAATGGTTATTGTTAGATGGCACCAATGATGATGAAATTTTGGATAAATATAAGGTAGTTGCCTCTCCAACTTGTTATCTTATCTCCTCTGAATTGAGATTTATATTATCTCCGTCGCCAGCACCGAACAATCATTTTGAATTCTATTTTATTAAAGAGCTACGCGAAGAGAGAATACGTAAACTTCGACATGAGGGTAGCCAGCCATCTTCAACTATAGAGTACGACTTAAAATAAACGTTTAAATTTCAGCCTCCTTAATGCTTAATACCGATTGGACACATACTATAGTCCAAACTTCGCTATCGCTCTTTTGGGCTATGTATCTGTAACATCGGTATTTACCAT
>DAOSIN010000432.1:0-2022 GCA_035366675.1 Salinivirgaceae bacterium
GTTTTACATTGCATGAAAGCGAAAGTACTTTCATTCCGCGGGAAACCAAACACAGAATCTCAAACCCCGGTAAAACAAATCTTGAAATAATCGAAGTGCAGACGGGAGACTATCTGGAAGAAGACGACATCGTGAGATTCGAGGACAGTTACGGAAGAAAGTGAAATATCGAATTTGCAAATTTATAAAATACTTTGGAATCAAGAAGCAATCTTGACTTTTTCAATCTTTGTTATATCATTTAATTTAGTTTTTTAACAGAAATATAAAAAATGCAAGGAGGTTTTTATGGGCAAATTTTTCAGGAAGATGACGGTGGCAGTGGCAGCATTGATGATGGTTTTATTTTTCGGCTGCGGTGGCGGCGGAGGGGGCGGTTCTCATTCAGCGGCGGACAATGATAGCGATGGCGATATGATAATCGATGGTCCCTATAAAGGCAAGGGAACTGCGGTTATGATCAATTCAGGCAATGCCGTGGAAGTTGTTGAGACGGCTTTCAATCAGATAAGTTCAGCTTCCGGCCTGGGAGTGATGTCATTGCAGGAGGCAGGAGATTTGGGCGAAGGGCAAAAACTATCACTTAGGGATTTAATGATAGATGCTAACATCTTCATGCTCGACAATCTGTTTGAACCTCAGGATGATTTTGAAGAGAAATCATTGGCCGGATACTCTGCTGTGACGCCGATCAATGTTGTTATCTATGGTGATTGCGGTGGAAGCGTAACGTATACTGGAGATATTTCGGGTTCAGGCGATTTCATCGGAAAGTATATTTACGATAACTACTGCATTTCCGGAATCGTCATGGACGGAGACATTTTCTTTGAGGGAACAAAGAACGGAAACAACACCGATCTGGATGAGACATATGATTTAAAAATCTTTTTCGGGAACGAAGAATACAGCTGGAGCGGTAGATCTAGAGTGACAACAACAACTACGGCATATTCAATAGAATACACGCTCAACTACTATAGTGTTTATAGTATCGGAAGAAATGCAAGTCTTTGGATGGACAACTTTGCTGTGAAGATGATCTATAATCTCAACACCGGCTTATTCACGTATTCTATGAGTGGCCGTATCTACAATTCGCTTTACGGATATGTAGATATAATTACCAACGCAGATTACAACAGCATGTTTACCTCCGGTGAAATAGTTTTCAAAGGCGCAAACAACACGAAGGCACGACTTATGTTCTTTGATGACGGAACCAGCCATATTGACGTCGATGCAGATGGCAATGGTAGTTATGAGCAGGTTGTAGCGAACTTCAGCGCCGGTTATTGGTAAAAATCAAGCACAAAGTATGTTGAAAGGGGAGGCTTCTCAAAGGGAGTCATCCCTTTTTTGTTTAGCATAGGTATTTGACTAAATTTTCAAATGGGTGTATAATTATAATATAGGGTCAATTACTTCTATAAATTTGCTTTAAATAAGCCTTTTTCTTTTTTGGCGCTTTTTTCTTAATTTAGGACGGTTTCTGCCGATTTTCAAGGTTGTACGGCGAGATTAACTATTTGCCACTATTTCTTCCAAGTATTGGAAGATGGACATGCACGTCTCGACGTGCTGAAATTAAGCGAAAAAAATTAAAAATCGCAACAAACCAAAAGTACTAAAAATAGTCTGCTCATCGTCATTGCACCTAGGTATTGGCAGATAGATATACGCGTTTCGATACTTGTCAGATTATAAACATAAAAGCCTTGGTGGCGGAATTGGTATACGCGCTAGCTTCAGGAGCTAGTTCTCGCAAGGGATTGAGAGTTCAAATCTCTCCCAAGGCACACAGTCAATTTATAATTTAAAAAGCTTTTAATATAAGTAAGTCTTAATCTTTGTAAATTGTAATAAGAAATATAATTGACTTACTTTTGTTAGCAGTTGACTCTGCGAAACTTTAATTGAGCAGGGTATAATACACAATAAATTAAAACCCGTAATTAAGTCTGTTTTTACAAATAAAAGACACACTTATTTAGCAAGGATTAAAAAATATGGCAAAAAAGC
>DAOSIN010000433.1:0-2016 GCA_035366675.1 Salinivirgaceae bacterium
AACTTTTATTAACAAGCTGTAATTCAATAGCTTAAATTATGAGAAAACTTATTTATATTTTTTGTTTTGTTTTAATACAATCAAGCTTGTTTTCTCAAGATATTGTTAATGAACTCTCAATCCCTACCAAAGATTTTGGGAGAACCACTGTATATCAAAGTGAATCAATAAAAAACTTACTTGATAATGTTGTTATCCAAAACAAATCAATGGGAGGAAAAATCCCCGGCTATAGAATACAACTCTTTAGCGACTATAAATCCGATGCAAGAGAACGCTCTTTAAGACTTAGATCAGAATTTATTAGTATGTATCCCGAGTTCGATCCAACAAGAATTTATAGCGAATATGAACCCCCTTTTATAAAATTACGAGTAGGAGATTATCGTGACGAGAACGCCGCTCTTATTGATTATAAGAAATTTGTCCAACAGTTCCCGGATTGTTACATTGTAAAAACATCTATTTTTTTTCCTCCTCTTTAATAACGATTTTTTTAAAAAACAGCAGTGAAAATTTCAAATATAAACCAGCATGCCAATTCAAATCTTGTAGATAAGGTTTTGATTATAAGGCATGTGAATCTCGTATTACTCTAAACTGAAGAAGTATATAATGACTAATCGATATTTTTTCAGTACTCTATTTTTAGTGTTAAATCAAAACCGTTTAACCAGTAAATAAAACAGTTATGAGTGACGTTCTTAAACATGAATGTGGAATAGCTTTTATAAGACTTTTAAAGCCATTAGAATACTACCATATGAAATATGGCTCATGGATGTATGGAATCAACAAAATATATTTGCTGATGGAAAAACAGCGAAACCGAGGACAAGATGGAGCAGGTTTGGCTTGTTTGAAATTAAACGTTCCTGCTGGTAACCGTTATTTATCTCGGGTAAGGTCCAACTCGAGCCAACCAATTATCGACGCTTTTGAAATGGTTAAACATCCTATTGAGACTGTTGCTGAACGCAATAGGGAGTTGGCTTTTAATCCCGATTATGCAATAAAAAACTTCGATTTTGCAGGTCAATTATTGCTCGGACATTTAAGATACAGAACATTTGGGAAAAATGATATTGAAAATGTTCACCCCGTTATGCGCGAAAATAACTGGAAATCAAAAAACCTCGTGTTATCAGGTAATTTTAATCTTACAAATGTTGATGAGCTGTTTGAACAGCTTCAAAGTTTTGGACAGCATCCGAAAGATTATAGCGACACGGTAACAATACTCGAGAAGATAGGTTACCGTTTAGATCAGATGAATGAAAGAATGATTGAAAGGTATAAAAAAGAGGGATACAACAAAAGAGAGATATCACTACTAATTGAAGATAACCTTGATTTGACGACTGTTTTAAAACGTGCAAGTGAAAACTGGGACGGAGGATATGTAATAGCAGGAATGATTGGTCACGGCGATGCCTTTATTATGCGCGACCCAAATGGGATAAGACCAGCGAGCTATTATGCTGACGATGAGCTTATTGTGGTGGCTTCGGAGAGATCTGTTATCCAAACGGCGATGAATGTATCTGCTGACAGAATTAGTGAAATTAAGCCCGGTCATGCTTTAATAATCAAAAAATCGGGTGAATATATTATGCCTGAAATCAATAAGCCTTTAGAGCGCAAAAGTTGTTCGTTTGAAAGAATTTATTTTTCACGAGGAAGCGATGCCGATATTTATAGAGAACGAAAGGCTTTGGGGGAGCTGTTAACACCACAAATTTTAAAAGCCATAGACAATGATACCGACAATACTGTTTTTAGCTTTATTCCAAATACTGCTGAATCGGCATTTTATGGAATGTTAAAGGGTATCGAGACGCACATGTTAGAGTCAAAAATAGAACAGATCATTTCTAAGAGGGGTAACCTTACCAACGATGAGTTGCGTAAAATAATAAATGCACGACCACGTGTTGAAAAAATAGCCATTAAAGACGTTAAACTCCGTACATTTATAGCAGATGACAGCGGACGCCACGACTTAGTAGAGCACGT
>DAOSIN010000434.1:0-2013 GCA_035366675.1 Salinivirgaceae bacterium
TAAATCCAATTCATAATATTGTAAAAATTGCAAGAGATGTTTATAATATTCTGACCCGCAAAATTAGTGCTGATTTCTATAAAATCAATTTCTATCATCACATGTGCAATTTCAAACGAAAAAATTTTAAACTACGTTCAAAGTTTGACTTGTATTAGAATATTTACATATCTTTGCACCATTGAAATTTTGGTGTCGTTCATTCCATTTGCATCGGAATGCGCGATGAAAAGGGAATCAGGTGAAAATCCTGAACAGACCCGCTGCTGTAATAGCTTCCTCTTTTGCAAGAGAAAAGAGGAGAACCGCGAAAATACTCAATATCCACTGTTCGATGAAGAATGGGAAGGGTTTGTGGTTTACAAGCTTGAGTCAGAAGACCTGCCAAAGTTCATATATAGTTAAAATAGCTTTCGGGGAAAAGAGCTTGGAAACGACACGCAAACATCCATTTTTTCGTACGTGCCTAATTTTCAACTTCTTTACCGACCTTGTTAAATTCGGTATAGATGAGCTTTTTAAAAATTATATTTTTTATCTCTTTGCTTTTTGTGAGCAACAGCTTACTTTTGGCACAGAATATCTCTGATAGCATAACCCTACAAGACGTAGTCGTTATCGACAATTACCTTGATGCGGAGATTCGCTCTACTGCACCATTGCAAATTCTTAGCAAAGAAAAGTTAGAGAAGCTCAACGCATTACAAATATCCGATGCCGTGAAATTTTTTTCAGGTGTAACAATCAAAGATTACGGCGGAATAGGCGGATTAAAAACTATCTCCGTTCGTAGTCTCGGAGCTAATCATACAGCTGTAAGTTATGATGGAATACGTGTAAATGATTGTCAAACGGGACAAATTGATATAGGTCGCTTTTCGTTAGACAATGTTGATGTGATTTCTCTAAGCAGTGGGCAAAGTGACGATATATTTCAACCTGCACAGATGTTTGCAGCAGGGGCAGCACTGAATATAAAAACACAACATCCTCTGTTTAAAAAAGATAGAAACACTAACGGTAAAATAACCTTAAAAGGTGGCTCCTTCGGATTGATAAATCCATCGGTTCGGATATCGCAAAAAATTGGCAACCGTTTCGCTGTTTCAGCCTCCGGCGAGTTTCTGACTGCTCATGGGCGGTATCCATACACTCTTGACTACGGCTTTAGTGGCATAGATAGTACCTCACGAGAGATGCGAAAAAACACGGACGTGAAAAACATGCGTTTCGAAGGTGCTCTGTTCGGCAATTTCTCCGAAAATGAAAGCTTAGAGACGAGCTTCTACTATTATCAATCGGAAAGAGGATTGCCCGGCGCAACTATTTTCTACAATACAGAAAACTTCTCATCACAACGTCTTTGGGACAGAACCTTTTTTACAAGAGCACATTATCGAAAAAAACTATCTCCCTTATGGACAATACAGGCAAATGCAAAATACAACTTGGGTACTTTGAGGTATCTTGACCCCACCTACTTAAACGAAATTGGAAAAGATGAGAGCAATTATCTACAACAAGAGTGGTACGGTTCGGCTTCGGTACTATTTAGAGCTTTTAACAACATTTCACTTTCTGCATCAAACGACGTTTCGTTTACAAATTTAGATGCCGATTCATACCAATTTTCATATCCTACACGGCTTACATGGCTATCTGTATTAGCAGCAAAATATGCGGACAACTACTTTTTAGCAACTGCCAATCTGCTATCTACCGTAGTAAACGAGAAGGTAAAAACTGGAGTGTCTGCAAAAAACTATCATCAGATTTCTCCTTATGCAAGTATCTCTATAAAACCGTTCACTGAAAAAGACCTGCGATTTAGATTCTTTTACAAAAATATTTTCCGTATGCCAACTTTTAACGATTTATATTACTCACGCATAGGAAATCCTAAACTTGTTCCCGAAAAAACTAATCAATTAAACGCTGGTCTCACCTACTCAACCAAAGTTGCTAATTGGTTCCCATCTTTTACCATTATAATAGACGCATACCATAACGATG
>DAOSIN010000435.1:0-1995 GCA_035366675.1 Salinivirgaceae bacterium
ATGCGTAGAACCAGACTTGACGAAATACCCCAATTTTTCAATGTTCTTATCGGCAATATGTCAATTGTCGGACCTCGCCCTGAAAGACAATTTTATATTGAGCAAATTGTGCAACGTGCACCCCATTACAAACGCTTATTAAAAGTGAGACCCGGTATAACATCGTGGGGACAAGTAAAATATGGATACGCCGAAAACGTTGATCAAATGGTTGAAAGACTAAAATATGACCTTATTTATATTGAGAACATGTCGATTTACTTTGACCTAAAAATCATGATTTACACCGTAAAAACCATTCTTGAAGGAAGTGGCAAATAGTCACATCTTTTGAGATAGTAGAAAATCACAAAAATCAACGTCACTCTTTTTAGTTATTTTTATATTAGTTGGCTCTCCTTCAATCAAAAGGACTCTATTACCCGAATGCTCATAAACTGAAGCATCATCAGTAAAGTTACTGTTGTAATCAACATCGTAAGCCTTTTTAATAAGCTCGTAATTAAAGACTTGAGGTGTTTGAACTAAAAAAACATTATCGCGCAAAATCACTTTACTATCCTGTAAAGAGCCAAAACGAACAGTTTCTGACGGATTGATAACCGGAACCGCAGAATTGTTAGCTATCGCGGCTTTAAAACACCTATCAATCAGGTTTACACTAACAATAGGTCTAACTCCGTCATGTATTGCAACCCATTTAGGACAGCTTAAAGAACTTAGCCCATTTTTAACACTAAAAAACCTTTCTGCTCCGCCCTCAACTATTTTATGATATATATTAATGGAGTGATTTTTACACAGGGTTGTCCACGTGCCTACGTGAGCTTTTGGCAATACGACAACTATCTCAATATTACTATCATAGTTATAGAACTTTTCTATAGTATGAAAAAGTATAGGCTTCGATTGCAAAAGCAAGAACTGCTTGGGTGTAGAAACTCCCATTCTCACGCCAGAACCTCCGGCAACTATAATAACAGATTTTTCAGACATTTCCTATATTTTTTTCTTTTTTTCAAATTTATCACAAAACAAGCAAAAGTATCTAACATATTACCCAATTAAAATAAAAATGATTTATTTTTGTCGAATGTCGTTAATTATTAATTGCTAATTGCTAAGCGTTACACCTGTATAAAAATATGGATAAATATAACAAAAGGAGACGTTTGCGAATGTCGATACTACTATTTGCTTTCTTAATCAGCGCATTATCTCTATTATATACAAATCTTATTGTCGATAAACTAAAAGTAGAAGAACGCAAAAAAATGGAGCTATATGCATTAGCATTAAAAAAATTTGCAGAATATGACAATTTAGACGCTGACATGGGCTTGGTTACAGAGATAATTACCAACAACACCACTGTTCCCCTGATACTTACGACAGATAGCGATAGCATATTGGCTTTTGTTAATTTCAATCCTAACAAATCTAAAGATACCAAATACATTGAGTCGGAGCTTGAAAAAATTAAACTAACACAAGAACCCATTGTTATCTCACTCGCAAACAATGAAGAACAGCGAGTGTATTATAAAGATTCTACCGTTCTGACAATTCTGTCATGGTATCCATTTGTACAACTATTTATGTTTGCACTATTTATCTTGGTTGGTTATATTGCTTTCAGCAACTCGCGTAAAGCCGAACAAAACAGTGTATGGATTGGCATGTCAAAAGAGACCGCACACCAATTGGGTACACCTATTTCATCTTTATTAGCATGGGTTGAAATTTTAAAAAACTATCCCGAAGTTGACAGTTACATAACTGAAATACAAAAGGATATAAACAGATTAGATATCATAGCCCGCAGGTTTTCTAAAATTGGCTCTTCGCCCGATTTAACACTCGAACCGGTTGCGGAAGTTATAAAAAATGCAATTGAATATATGCAATATCGAACACCCGAAAATGTACGTTTTAGTTACAACTCATCGCCAAATTCAGAAGTTAACATAATGATGAATCGCAGTCTTTTTGAAT
>DAOSIN010000436.1:0-1994 GCA_035366675.1 Salinivirgaceae bacterium
TTGCAGTATTACTCTGCTTTATTACCATGTTTTGCTGGGGTTCGTGGGGAAACACGCAGAAACTTGCAGCCAAAACCTGGCGTTACGAATTGTTTTACTGGGATTATGTAATAGGAATATTACTCTTTAGTGTCATTCTCGGTTTTACACTTGGAAGTTTCGGGGAAGGTGGACGTTCTTTTATTCCTGACCTGAAACAGGCTGAACTTTCTAATATCGGTAGTGCATTACTGGGGGGAGTAGTATTTAATGCTGCAAATATTCTCCTTGCTGCTTCGGTGTCTTTAGCAGGGTTAGCTGTTGCATTTCCATTGGGTGTGGGAATAGCGTTGGTGTTAGGCGTTTTTGTAAACTATTTTTCTGCACCGAAAGGCGATCCTGTATTGCTGTTTATCGGGGTAGTGCTGGTTATGCTTGCTGTTATTTTCAATGGTCTGGCTGCCGGCAAAATTAAAAAGGATGACGCGGCAAAATCAAACAGAAAAGGTATCTGGCTGGCGGTGTTAGCCGGTGTGTTGATGGCTTTCTTCTATCGTTTTGTCGCTGCTGCGATGGATTTGAATAATTTCGAATCACCGGCAGGAGGCATGATGACTCCTTATTCAGCATTCTTTATTTTCTCGATAGGTATTTTTATCAGCAACTTTTTATTTAATACACTGGTGATGAAAAAACCTTTCCAGGGAGAACCTGTGACCTATAAAGCCTATTTCAACGGTAACATGAAAACCCATTTGGTTGGTGTGTTGGGAGGTCTGATCTGGGCGCTGGGTACAGCATTGAGCTATATTGCAGCAGGTAAAGCCGGAGCGGCTATCTCGTATGCATTGGGACAGGGAGCTCCTATGATAGCTGCAATCTGGGGTGTTTTCGTGTGGAAGGAATTTAAAGGTTCTAATAAACAAACGAATGTCTTGTTAGCATTGATGTTTCTGTTGTTTATTTCAGGACTTGCATTTATCATTATATCAGGTGGAAATTAATTTTAATTATAAATATCTCTATTGTTGAACTTTAAATAATTTGAAATCATGAAAAAGAATTTTTATTGGCTGTTTATCATGGCCTGTGTTAGTTTAATTAGTTTTACTTCTTGTGATCCGAAAGATCCGATTGATGATCCGGACGAAACAAAAGAAATGCGTATTAAAACGATGACATTTGAGTATGATTGGGGAAGTGGTCCAGGCAGTACCAGTTACGCTTACACCTACGATGCTCAGGGTCGCGTAACAAAAGTTGTGGAAACGGGAGAAGATTGGACTGAAGAGTTTAACCTGGATTGGAGTCAGCCCGGAAAAGTAAATCTTATCCGTGAGGAAGCCAACAAAAACAGAACCTGGATTCTGAATGCTGCCGGTTATGTTTCAAAAATTGAAAATATCTGGGGAGACGGTGGTGATGTAATCTTTGAATATGATAACAACGGATTAATGTCCAAAATATATGAAGATTATGGAACCCCAGAGCTAAAATCTTTATTTACGATTATTAATGGTAATATAACATCTTTTACACGTGGTGATAGAGTCAAAAATTTTACATTTTCAACAGGTGAAAATATTGGCAAGATTTACCAGGTTTTTAATGACACTTATATCGCTGATTGGCAAGCCCATACAGGTTTATTCGGAAAAGCATGTAAGAACCTGAATACTAAAGTTCAATGGTCAAACAGTGAAAACTTTACTGCAATTTCTTTTGAATTTTATGATGATGGAAGGGTGAAAAAAGTAATCCGCTCGGGTAGTGATTGGTATGAAAATTATGTTTATACATATGAGGAATTTAATAATTAGTCGAACCTTAAAAAGCCCATTTTTGTATTAAAGAATTGTTGACTTGGTAAAACGTAGCGTTAATCAAGTCAACAATTTTGTATGTCGGGCATGGTATTAAGCTTGCAGGATGCGAGTTCCGGTATGTGCCGAGTTGATAGGAAACATTAGCGAATGGCAAGGGTGTTGCGGGTGACTGCAAATCTGAAAGAAGCC
>DAOSIN010000437.1:0-1978 GCA_035366675.1 Salinivirgaceae bacterium
AGATATTGGATGTAACCGCCTGATTGATGAAATATGCCAGAAACTGAAATTCTTTATTTGCTTTATCAGGTATTTCTTTTGAAAAATATTGATTGGTCGGCAGTTGCGCCAAAGCATAAAAAGAAATAAGAACTGAAAAAAGAAGCAATGATATTTTCTTCATTTTATTAAATTTTATCATTTTTAAAATAGAGAATAACGAAAAATTATTTCTTATTTAATAATTAAAAAGGTCAGGTTAAAACCGTTCGCCTGACCTTTTTAAATAAAGAACACAGTATTATCGTTTTACGAATTTCTGAATGTTCATCTGTCCCAAAGCACCACCGTTACTGCTTCCGAAACCGGCAGTTGCAGTAGGAGGAGTTGCTCCGATATTAGGTTCAGTTTGTACAACTTCATACCTCATACTGAAACCTTGTCCTACTTTGTTGATTTCAAAAATACCTTCGCTGGTTACAGCTGTTGGAGTAGATTGATTCAATTTGATTGTCCAGATAATTCCTGTTCCTGACTTTGTCTGAACATAAGTACCTACATAGTTAGTTGGTACACCTCCGGCATAAGAAACCACAGCATAAGTGTTATTGTTTTTGAAGTTTGCCGTGATACTGTCCACCTTAAAATATGTAGCCAACAATGGAGCTACGTCAGCACCTTTTGATACCCAGTTTCCTACAATACCGTCTTCTGCCGGATTGTAAACATCTTCTACTTCACTTTTCTCACAAGCGTAAAATAGAGTCGATACTGCGATTAAAATAAAAAATAATTTTCTCATAATTTTAAAAATTTAATAATTAATAGTCGTTATAGAGGCAAATTTAGATAATTAGTAATTTTAAAAAAAAACATATTAAAAATAATAGGGTTGACTTTTATGTTGTTTTAATGCTATTTTAACATATAATAATGATATATAAGGGATTATATGCAAAAATTATACCTATGACCACTCTTTATCCCCAACGGATTACATTAGCTCCCCAGGCATATCCGATTCCTGCTGCTATCATGGAAATTATAGTTCCGGACTTCAATAAATTTCGCTCCTGCGCTAAATGAAGTAGCAAAATCTGGTCTATCTGACCGATGTGTCCGTAATGTTCTAGATAAATGCTCTGATCCCATGTCAGTCCAAGTTCTGTAAGCATATAGCCAAACATGCTGCGCTTAAAATGGAGACAGCAAAGGAAGCCGAGTTCGCTTTTCTGGATCCCCGATTTCTCGAATGCTTTGTCTATGCAATGAAACCAATTTTCCATTGAAACCTCATTAAGTCGGTCTTTCATGTGTTTTTCATTGAATACTTTAAGCGACTTATAAGCCAAATGAGCATTTTCAGCAGTAATGGGATTTTCTGTTCCGCCATAGAGAACACCTGCATCGCGTGCCATTGTACCATCTGTAATGATGTGCGTCCCTAAAATCAAGTTTTTGCCATAATTGCGTTTCAAAATCATTGCACCGGCGCCGGCACCCAGATTAAACATAAACGAAACGGCACTATCTTCAAAATCGATGAAATCTCCATTTCTGTAACCGCCTACAATCATAATTGTCTTCAGTTCTTCGTCTGCAATCATCATGTCTTTGGCAATTTTCATGGCTGCAACCGTTGTTCCACAACGTTGCTGAATGTCAATCGCCCAGGCATTATTAGCACCTATTTTCTCTTGAATATAAATACCGGATGTAGTTAGCGGGTATTCCTTCCATTCTTCACCAATACAGAGAATCAAATCTATCTCCATAGGGTCTACTCCGGTATTTTTCAAGCAATCCAACGCAGCACGAACTCCCATTTCCTGCGTGCCATCATCGGGCCCGGCAATTGTTTTCTCTACAATTCCCAATTTTTCTATTACCGCTGCTTCACTCCATACGCCTTTTGTGGCTTCCGAAATCTGTTTAGCAGTCATTTTTGTTTCCGGCATGTAAATTCCGGTTCCAACTATTCCTACATTTACCATATCTT
>DAOSIN010000438.1:0-1953 GCA_035366675.1 Salinivirgaceae bacterium
CAGTAAGCGAAAGTTTAGCATCTTCTATAAGGGTGTGGTTTAAATAGAACTGCTTTTCGCTATATGCGGTAATCCATTCTCCTTGACCATACACAACGTTTAGGTAGCTTTTTGCCAGAGTAAACAGTTGGTTTTGATTAAATATGCCCGAAGGCAGGTTCATATGTTTTAAATATTCGGGAGAGTGTGGAGAGCCTCTATCTGAGGTAAGTACAAACAGAACATCTTTCATGCCTACTTCATTATCTAAGAAGTTTATAAACTGCGATAAATCTTCATCAAGACGAATATACGCATCTTCAATCTCTACTGACATTGGACCGTGCTCTTGGTTTATTACTCCAATGGGGTTTAATCCTATAGCGAGAAAATCGGTGTGTGAATCTTGACCTAATGAATCGTTAATTATGACCTGTTTTGCAAAATCGAACGTAAATGTATTGCCAAAAGGTGTGCGTGTGAGCACCTTATAACTTTGTGCTGTTTTTCTTTGAGCGAACAAGTCGTACAAGAAACCAAGTTTTTCGAATTTAAATTTTTTGTTTTTTGATTTACTATTTCCTGCCGAGTACTCTTCAACCTGAAGTTGTGGTGCCCACTCTCTATCAACATATAATTCGGGCAATTTTTTTTCGTTAAACTCTATGAGCCAAGTTGGCAATGAGTCGCAGTAGTAACTGCTTGAAGTCCAATTGCCAGAATAGATATCAAACCACCATGCTCCATCGGCTGCATGACCTCCCGCCAATACTGAGGCACGTCCATCAAATGCAAGCGAATGTATTTTCGATTGATGGTTATTGTTTAGTGCTATTTCGTCGGAAATTGTGGTTGTTAGCAGGTCGCGTGGTGAGAAGTTTCCGCTTTTACTATCGGGCTGTAGCGCTTTTACGGTTGCATCAATTCCGGCTTGTTTTTCTTCGTTTTTGATGCGTGTGTACCATTTGTCGCTTGTGATTCCGTGCATCGAAGGTGTCGAGCCTGTAACTATAGTCGCATAACCAGGCAGTTGTTGGGTTAACAGATAGTCGTAACGTGCGTTTGTACAGGTTGAGCCTTCAGCTAATAAACGATTGAAACCATTTTTACCAAAATTGTGTTTAAATTTTGCCAAGTAATCGTATCGCATTTGGTCAACCACCACTATTACTATAAGTTTTGGTTTTTTTGAGGGTATATTAGGTACGTTTTGTGATAACAGAGGAAGAGTCCCTAATAATAAGACAGTAAAAAGTATTTTGTGCATTTTGTATTTATCAAATTAAATTATCTGTAATTTGTGGACAAATAATAATCGAACGCAAAAATATTCTTTATATTTGGTTTTATATGCTTTCTTAAGTTATTTTATTTTGAACAAAGCTTACATTAATTGGTTACTAATAGTGAATCTTAAAAATAAATATAATTATGAGTACAGAAAAAGTTCTTGAAACAATGAAAAAAGCCGGCAAACCTTTAAAAGCTGGACAGATTGCTGAGTTGTCGGGTCTGGATAAAAAAGAGGTGGACAAAGCAATGAATGCCCTTAAGAAAGAGGGTAAAATAGAGTCGCCTGCGCGTTGCATGTGGCAACCGTCAGGTAAAAGCAATTAGCAATGTGCAATTAGCAATTAACAATTGGGGCGCGAATGTTATGAAATTAACGTTTGTGTATTTGTTGTGGGATTGTAGAGACGTCACATTGTGGCGTCTCTGCGTTGAAAAACGCGACTCAACAATGAACAATTATCAATTAATCAGGTTATTTGTCAATCAATTGCCCCGATTTTCAAGTCGGGGATTAGATTGGTACATAGTTTATGGGCTTTAGCCCAACTTTTACCTTTCCCCTTGTCCCTCTCTCGTTCCTTAATACCGATTGGACACACACTATAGTTCAAACTTCGCTATCATTCTTTGGACTATGTGTCTGTAACATCGGTATTTACCATTGTAAAATTTTAAAAAGAT
>DAOSIN010000439.1:0-1946 GCA_035366675.1 Salinivirgaceae bacterium
TTAACCTTCTGCCGATACCAGCCTTAGATGGAGGTCACGTTCTATTTACAATCTTTGAGATGATTACAGGACAAAAACCATCGGATAGGTTTTTAGAGGTTGCACAAATTACAGGAATGTTGCTTTTGTTTGCACTTATAATTTACGCAAATGGGAACGATATTGTTAAGTTATTTAGATGATAAATTATTATTACACATATATATAACAATTAAATAAAATAATAAGATGAAGAGTCGGATAGAATTTCAAACCATTAAACCACACTTAATAGCGATAATTTTATTTGTTATTGTAAGTTTCGGTTATTTCCACCCTGTTTTAAAGGGAAAAATGTTGCGTCAGGGTGATATGATGGCTTATGCAGGTGCTGTTCAAGAGTTGAAAGAACTTAAAGCAGAAACAGGCGAGTACGCCCTCTGGACAGACAGAATGTTCGGTGGTATGCCCACATTTTTGATACATAATCCAGGACATGCAAACTTAACAAAATATGTTCATAAAGTGCTGAATTTGAACAATTCAGGTCCTGCAAACCACCTCTTTCTGTATATGTTGGGCTTCTATATGGCTCTTTTGCTATTTGGCGTATCGCCGTCCCGAAGTATTGTGGGAGCAATAGCTTATGCCTTTTCGACTTATTTCATAATAATAATTTATGCTGGACATATGACAAAAGCAGTGGCACTTGGATATATGCCGTTGATTGTTGCATCGGTCTATCACGCATTTAAGTCCAATAGATTGAGGGGCGGGGTGTTGTTAGGTCTGTTTTTATCTATCCAGATGTATGTAAACCACTTACAAATAACATATTACACTTTTCTAATAGTTGCTTTAATGGGGCTTTTTGAGCTGATTTCTGCCATTAAAGAGCGTAAACTTGGTGATTTTGGAAAGACATTTGCCTGTTTGATGGTTGGAGCGATATTAGCTGTAGCTTCCAATCTCACAACTCTCTGGACAGTATATGAATATAGTGCATTTTCGCGTGGAAAACCAAATTTAGAGAAACCAAATCAAAATCAGACAACCGGACTCGATATTGACTATATCACTGCATGGAGCTACGGTAAAGGTGAAACTTTTAACTTGCTTGTACCCAATCTTAAAGGAGGTTCAAGCCATATGGATTTGGGGAAAGACAGCGAAACTTACAAGGTAGTAGAACAAAATTACGGAAGGCAAACTGCCGACCAATTTATCAAATACACAGATACTTACTGGGGAGATCAGCCCTTTACTTCAGGTCCTGTTTATATTGGAGCTACAGTAATATTCTTGTTTATTTTAGCAATGTTTCTGCTGAAAGGAAACCTTAAATGGTGGCTACTTATAGCAACAATCTTAGCAATTATATTAGCTTGGGGACGACACTTTATGTGGTTCAACGAGCTTGTTATCAACTATTTGCCCGGATATAATAAGTTCCGTACTGTCAGTATGACATTAGTTATAGCACAGTTTACTTTGCCTCTGCTTGCTATTATTGCATTCGACAAAATTGCAGAGAAAAAGTTTACGTTTGCTCAAATTAAAAAGCCCCTGATATATTCAACGTCTATCGTTGCTGGTTTGCTTTTGCTGATACTCATTGTAAACAGCTCAAGTTCAGACATGATAGGACGGTCAGATAGCAGAGTGCCCGAAATAATCCAAAAATCGTTACAAGCCGATCGTATAAGTATGTTACAATCAGATGTTTTCCGTTCGCTCTTGTTTATGTTAGTTATATCGGGGTTAGTTTGGTTCTTGTCGAGAAACAAAATTAAAGCAACAACTGCAACCGTAGTCCTTGGTTTATTGTTTGCAGCCGATTTAATTCCTGTATCCCTAAGATACGCTCAAAACGATAATTGGGTACCACGTACAGAGTTGAAGCAGCAGCCATTTAAACCAACCGCAGCCGATATGGAAATTCTGAAAGATAAGGAGCATTACAGAGT
>DAOSIN010000440.1:0-1946 GCA_035366675.1 Salinivirgaceae bacterium
CACAGGGATTATTCGAAAAAACATTAAGCGGAGAGCTACCGTCATTTTTAAGCCCAGGAGATATGCTGAAAGTTGACATTAAAATGATAATCAAAAGGACTGAAGATCAATACAAACGCGAAAAAGAAGAGTTTTTAGCATGGATTAAAGATTTTGGAGAGTATGAGCGTACCGTTTTAGAAAATTTTATCGAACAGCGTGATATTAAAATTAAACCAACAGAATCTGGCATGTATTTTATCCCGCTGAAAAAAGGTGAAGGTAAAAAAGTTGAAATAGGTGATATCGTCACAGTTAACTATGAAGGTAAATTTTTAAACGGCGATTTCTTCGACTCTACTGTTGAAAGAGAACAACCTTTCGAGTTTGTATATGGCACTGAATGGCAGGTTATCAAAGGTTTAGAAGAAGCTATAGGAATGATGAGAGAAGGCGACAAAGCAGCAATTATTCTTCCCTCGGGATTAGCGTGGGGCTCTAAAGGCTCAATTACAGGAATAGTTCCACCTTTTACTTCAGTTATATATGAAATAGATTTGATATCTGTTCAACAAAGAGCAAATCGTTTATAAATAACACTCTATTACACATTGCTCAATCAATCATACAAATTTGTATTGCTTGGGCTTTCCATCTCAATCAAAAATTAGTACTTTCGCAGATTAATTACTTGGCGAAATAATATTAAAATAATGACAAATCAATAGATAAATTTATGCGTTCACTAATTATCTTATTATCAGCACTTTTAGTTTTAGTAAGTTGCAACAACAGCAACAAAAAAAGGACTCACGACAAAGGTTTTAAATATATAAACCACATTAAATCTGAATATGGACTAAGTCCAAGAGTCACAGACATTGTAATATTAAATTTAAGAATAACCGCACCAAACGATTCAATTCTCGAAGAGGCTTCTAACATAACAATGCAAGTACATCAACCTTCACACAAAGGAGGCTCAATAGAAGATGCACTTATGTTTATGCATCGAGGGGATTCTGTATCGTTTTTTATAAATGCAATAGATTTTTATACATACTCGAAGCAAACACCTGCACCGCAGCATTTTAAAGAAAAGGATGTGTTGAGATTTGATATTGGGTTAGTTGATGTAATGAGTGTTAAAAAATTTGAGGAGATACGCCGTACAAAACTGTCATCTGGATTTTTGGAAGAGAGGGAGTTCTTGGAAGATTTCCTTGAAAAAGTGTCGAAAAACAGAGTCGAGCTTGACTCAATGCTTTACTATCTGCCTGAACGCAAAGGAGTAGGTCCAAAAATCGAAAAGGGCGACTTGATTACAATGAATTACATTGCCTATTTTATTGATGGTAAGATATTTGCGAACACATACTCCAATAACTCTCCTTTTACAATAACTGTTGGCGATGAGGCTCTTATCCCCGGATTAGAAATGGCATTGATAGGATTACAAGAGCTAAGTAAAGGACGCGTTGTTATCCCCTCGTACCTCGCATACGGCTCAACTGGAGTTAAAGATATGATACCTCCATTTACCTCTTTAGTGTTTGATATTGAGATTGTTTCAGTTACCAAAAACAGATAATTAATGACTGTAAAAGACAAATTACTGCCTATTCTCGTTTTATTGATAATAGCACTTAATATAAATCCGCCTGTTTTAGCAAAAACTCAGATAACAACAGATACGCTATCAATTCCACAAAACAAAAAGGAGTATCGCAGTTGGTTAAAAACATTTGAACGCTCAAAAAGCGGACTTTATCATAAAACCATTATCAAAGGAGATGGCAAAACTCCTAAATCAGGTGATTTAGTGATTGTTAACTACAAAGGGCTATTTAAGGACAACACGGAGTTCGATAATTCGGCAAATCATGGAAGACCTTTAGAATTTAATATCGGTGTAGGACAAGTTATTGATGGCTGGGACGAAGCCATTTTATTGATGAACGAAGGCT
>DAOSIN010000441.1:0-1939 GCA_035366675.1 Salinivirgaceae bacterium
ATATAAGTAATGATAGCATTAACTGGACTCGTTATGATGTACATCAGGCTTCTATCAATTCCACACCTACAACAAATCCAAGTGTATTTGAAGTGACAATTAGCAATATTGTAGCCAATCAATCAACTGTTTACATTCGACTACAGATAAAAGGAGAATCTCATTACTATTGGATGGTTGACGATTTTAAATTATATGAACCTTATCCATACGACATTAGGGTTATGAACTATTGGATTGACTATAAGGAAGGCAAATGGGAAAATTACTTTAGAAATGGCGAATTTATACCCTACTACAAGAAAAAATTTACAGGCACCCCATATTACAACCCATACTATGCATTTCAAAAAATTGTAACTTCAAGAGCAATTGCTATAAACTACGGTGGATCATCGTTTCCCGAAACTATAATTACTACAAAAGTTGTAAAAGAGGACGGAACTGTACTTGATGAAAAAACATCAGCTATAGTAACCAATATTGCACCTGGAGAGTTTGACACCTCTTTTGTGGCAACCCATAATTTCCAAATTCCAAAAACTATTGAAAGTGTCGGCTCATACTATTACGAAGGTGTAGTTTCTGGTGTAGAAGAGGATCAAATACCTGAGAATAACGTATATCGTTACGATTTTAATATCACCGAAAATGTTTTTGGTTACACAAATCCCAAAACAGCCAGTACAGACCGTATTAGCCCATTTGTCATGACTGACTGCGAAGCTATTGGTGCTATTTTTTTCTTAGACCCACCAACAGAAAACATTCCCGGTACAGAAACGCCCGCTCCTTATGTATTAAGGGGTATTAACACGTACATAAGTAACGATACATACAACTGGAAAATATGGAGAGCAGGAAAGGTTGCTTATCTAACCGCTGAATTTTATGAGCACGATGCGCATGAATTGACAGAACTAATTATATCAAGTGCTTCAATTCCAATCGATTCAACTATGGTGGACTCTTGGGTATTCTTACCATTTATTTCTGACGGAATTTCTGAAAATATAACGCCAACTGAAGAGGGTCATGCATATGCTGCTGTGATTCGTTTTCTTACTGATGAAAGGTTCTTTATCGGTGCTGACAAAGTAACACAACCCTCATTCTATAGCAATTTGCTTATTGGTTGGTATAATTCTGTTGGCTGGTCAGGAATGGAAACAAATATTTCAATGGAGTTAATAGTTGACAAATATGGAGAATCACCTACAGGCGGCATAAAAGTTACAGTGCTTCAAAAGAAGAGAGACACGGGAGAAATAAGACCACTGTATGGTAGTCCTGTTGAAATTAGAGTTCCTAATATCAACGAAAATGGAGAACTTGTAGAAATGGATTTTATAACGCAAAACACTGGCGTTGATGGAGTTGTTACCCTTGATAGCTTAAGATCTGGTTCATATGCCGTTGTCGCAACATTAGTAACTGAAGGTGGAGCAATTGCCGTTGACGAAGAAGGCAACCCAATAAGGAAACTGACAGGTGTAACTGTTCAAGGTTCAGGACAGTATGAAGTAACAATCACTTTTGATGTTGATATTTTGAACATAGAAGAGTATGACTTATTACGTGATGTCAAGTTGTACCCCGTTCCATCAAACAACACAATAACTGTCGAAAGCCCTGTAAATATTTCAAGAATAGTTATTAGCAATATTGTTGGACAAGTGGTTCAAACAATTGAAAACCCAACACAAGTACAAACTATCTCCGTTGCAAACTTTGCTACAGGAGTTTATATGGTTACCTTGTTTGATAACAATGGAAATTCAACAACACAACGATTTATTAAGCAATGAGCAGTTGAGTTAAAAGGAAAAAGTAGGGGCGACCCTTGTGGTCGCCCTAAAAAATAGTAGTAAATAGACTAATTGTCAATTTATACCAATTGTAATTTTAAAATAGTCCAATCTTTTTAAAATTTTACAAT
>DAOSIN010000442.1:0-1932 GCA_035366675.1 Salinivirgaceae bacterium
TATGTTGATGTTTTATTAGCTAAAATAGAGGCACTCGAAGAATACGTGTTCAGTTTTAAAGATAGTAGAGATGGCAATGTTTATAAATTTGTACAAATCGGCTCTCAAGTATGGATGGCTGAAAACTTAAAATATTTGCCAAGTGTAGTTGGTTCTAGTATGGGATCAGATACAGAACCACTTTACTACGTTCTCGGTTACGATGGCATCGATGTAGCAGTTGCCAAAGCAACAGAAAACTATGCCACCTACGGTGTACTGTACAACTGGCCCGCAGCTATGAATGGAGCCGCCAGTAGCGAAGCTAACCCCAGCGGTGTACAAGGTATATGCCCTGCAGGCTGGCACTTGCCAAGCGATGCCGAGTGGACTCAATTAATCGATTACCTTAGTGGATCGGAAGTTGCTGGTGGTAAACTTAAAGAAACGGGTACAACACACTGGGATAGTCCAAACGAAGGCGCAACTAACGAAACAGGTTTTACTGCCCTGCCGGGTGGTTTCCGTGGCAGCTATGGAAGTTTCAGCAACTTTGGTTTCTACGGTTTTTGGTGGAGTGCTACGGAGAGCGGTGTATCAAGCGCATGGAACCGTAGCATGAACTACGAATACAGCGGAGTATACAGGGACTACAACGGTAAGGAGTATGGCTTTTCTGTCCGCTGTCTTAAAAACAATTAGCAATTAACAATTTGGGGCGCGAATGTTATGAAATTAACGTTTGTGTATTTGTTGTGGGATTGTAGAGACGTCACATTGTGGCGTCTCTACGTTAAACACGCAACCCATGTTACAAATATGTAATTATCAATTAATCAGGTTATTGTTAAATCAATTGCCCCGACTTTCAAGTCGGGGATTAGATTGGCAAGTAGTTTATGGGCTTTAGCCCAACTTTTACCTTTCCCCTTGTTCCTCTCTTGTAATTGCTAATTATTCTTCTTGTGTATAAAGCAATAAATCAATATAAATAGGATAGTGGTCGGAGTATCCTCCGTTGTAGCTAAATCCTACATAAGTTCTGAACGGTTTTTTCCCTTGGTGTGTCCTATCTTCTTCGGTTAAAAAATCGAAATCGCCGATATAAACACATTCGGCGGATGTTTTGGTTGGATTGGGCGAATCGTCAATTAATGATTGGCTAACTATCCAGTGGTCAATACAGCTCCAAATACCTTGATATTTATGTGTTCCTTTATATTTAGAGGGATACACAGCTGTTGTCATATTTACTAAACGAGAGTTTTTGCGGTCGTTGTAATTTGCTGCTTGTAGAACGTGCTTTATTGCTTCGTCGTCTGGGTCGGTATTTAAGTCACCTGTGATAATTATGTTCGCTTTCGGATTTGAGTCTAATATGCTATCAGTAACTCTTCTTAACGTCAATGCTACCGAGTCTCTTAAAGGTCTTGTTGCCACTGCTCCTCCATATTTTGAGGGCCAGTGGTTGACAAAAATATGCAAAGTGTCGCTGTTTAAAATCAATCCTTTTGTGTATAAAATATCGCGTGAAACTCTCCCCGAGTCGTCTAATACGGCTGCAAAGAAACGCTCTTCAAGGGGCCAAAATCTATCTTTTCTGTATATAAGACCGACATCGATGCCGCGTCTATCCTGCGACTCTTGGTGGATAATCTCATAGCCCTGATATCTTAATGGTGTCTGAGTTATTATCATTTCAATAACACTTCTGTTTTCAATTTCGCAGAAACCTATAATATCGGGGGGGTTGCCTTCACCAACGGCAGCGATAACTTTGTAAATATTTGATATTTTTTTCCTGAGTTTGTAATCATTCCATGCCCTTGAACCTCTTGGAGTAAACTCATCGTCGGCGGTGTTTGGGTTGTTTATTGTATCGAACAGGTTTTCAACGTTATAGCACATCAGCCTATATCTATCTTTAAGCTTTTGGCAGTGCGCCTGACCGAT
>DAOSIN010000443.1:0-1931 GCA_035366675.1 Salinivirgaceae bacterium
ATATACAACACACTCGAAACTTTTGCTGAAAAAGGCATAGTTAAGAAAATCAAAACAGAAAAGGATTTTGTACGATACGACGTGATAACAGAGTGCCACCATCACATTTATTGCGAAGATAGCGAAAGAATAGATAACTATTTCGACAAGGAGTTGGATAATTTACTGAAGGAGTATTTTCGCAAAAAACCAATCGAGGGTTGGGACATAAAAGAGATAAACCTTCAAATATCAGGAACTTATAAAGAGAAACCTTAGTAATAAAACAAATTAATATAAACAATTAAAAAACAGAGTATTATGGAAAACAATCAAGTATTTTCGATGCCACGTATTGGCGACAAAGCTCCAGAGTTTAGAGCAATAACAACGCAAGGAGAGATCAACTTCCCAAAAGACTACCACGGAAATTGGGTAATACTGTTTAGCCATCCGGCTGACTTTACACCTGTTTGCACATCTGAGTTTATTACTTTTGCTTCAATGGAAGAGAAGTTTAACAAAGTTAACACTAAGCTTGTAGGTCTTTCAGTTGACGGACTTTATAGCCATATTGCTTGGCTACGCACCATTCAAGAGAAAATTGAATTTAACGGCATGAAAAATGTCGAGATTAAGTTTCCTCTTATCGAAGACATTACAATGGATGTGTCGAAAAAATATGGTATGATAATGCCCGGTCAAAGCGACACTAAAGCTGTTCGTGCTGTTTTCATTATTGACCCAAAGGGTATAGTAAGAACGATTCTTTATTATCCGATTAGTACGGGACGTAATTTCGATGAGATTTATCGCATAGTAGTTGCACTACAAACAGCCGACGAGTTCGAAATTGCTACTCCAGCCGATTGGCGACCAGGAGACGATGTAATTGTCCCAACGGCAGGCTCATGCGGTGTTGCAAAAGCCAGAACTGAAGACAAAAACCTTGACTGTAAGGACTGGTTCTTCTGCACTAAAAAACTTGACAAGGATACGATAATGAAAAAGTTAATCAAGTAACTTGGACTAGGTTAGGTTAAAAGGGAGAGGGTGTTTTCCGAATAATTTCGGTTGCACCCTTTCTATTTTTGTTATATCACACATATGCAAAATAAGAAAGTACATCGTTTATTTTCTCAACTTGTGTAAACAGCGTAGTATCAATTATTCCTATTACTTCTTCGTGTTGCCATGTTATCTCATAAGGGACATATATTGCCCTTCCTCCTATTTCAACAACTGGTAAAATATCTGATTTTAGAGAGTTGCCTATCATAACAAACTCGTCAACTTCGATATCTAAGTTTTTTAGTAGTTTAATATAGTTTTCTGAATTCTTTTCGGTCATTATCTCAATATGATGAAAATATTTTGCCAACCCAGACTTATCAAGCTTACGCTCTTGTTCCAACAAGTCTCCTTTTGTTGCCAATATAAGTTTATAGTTTGATTGTAACGTGCTTAACACTTTTTCCACACCATCGATAAGAGTGACAGGGCTATTAAGATGTAGCTTACCAATATCCAAAATTTGCTGAATTTGATTAGCAGTCACTCTGTTGTTTGACACTTTTAAAGCTGTTTCTATTAACGAAAGAATAAACGCTTTTGCTCCATATCCATAAAGCTCAATGTTTTGTGTCTCTATTTTAAATAGCTCTTTGTTCAGTTCCGATTCTGAAATATACTCTTTTAAAACTTCGTGCAGCCGCTTTTCGGATTCACGAAAAATTGGCTCATTAATCCAAAGAGTATCGTCTGCATCGAAACATATTATCTTTGCGTTTTTATACATATTTTTGTTTTTGACAAATAAAGTAATAAAATTGCTATAAAACTAAATTTATTTTTAACCTTTGATAACTATCTGGATTTCAATTATAATGTAATACGTATGAAACGAACATGCCAACCTTTTATGAAGGTACAAGGCGACGCACTGAGCAAAG
>DAOSIN010000444.1:0-1925 GCA_035366675.1 Salinivirgaceae bacterium
GTTTCCGTAAGATAAATCTTACGGTTAATCACATGTTGTCCTACGGACAATTCCGCTTCGACATTTTGACATTTCGACTTCGCTCAATGCAACGCTTAGCTCAGTGCACCGCTTTTTAAAATCTATTACCTAAAAATTCAGGGTTTGGGTTTAAACTTTATAAACTTTTAACCTTTAACACTTCGGTGGTTATTGAGCCTGCCGAAATGCTGCGCTCAGTGCGTCGCTTTATGAACTTTTAACTTTCAACACTTCGACTACGCTCAGTACATTGCTTTTAACTTTTAACACTTCGACTGCGCTCAGTACGTCGCTTTCAACTTTTAACTCAACTTGCTCTGTACCAAATCAGCAGCTTCCTGTAAGGAGATTGCCGAAAATACTTTTAAGCCACTTTTATCAATAAGTTCTTTTGCTTCCTCGGCGTTTGTTCCTTGAAGTCTTACTATTACGGGTACATCTATCTTGCCAATTGATTTATAGGCTTCGACAACTCCTTGTGCAACACGATCGCAACGAACTATTCCGCCGAAGATATTTATTAATATGGCTTTTATATTCGGGTCTTTTAGGATAATGCGGAATCCTGCTTCAACAGTATCGGCATTAGCACTACCGCCAACATCTAAAAAGTTAGCAGGATTACCACCACTGAGTTTAATAATATCCATTGTAGCCATCGCAAGCCCCGCACCATTGACCATACAGCCAACGTTTCCATCTAGCTTGATAAAGTTTAGTCCATATTTACTTGCTTCTACCTCAATTGGATCTTCCTCGAAAGTGTCGCGCAGCTCCTTATACTCTTTATGTCTGTACAAAGCATTATCGTCAAGAACAACCTTTGCGTCAGCGGCAATTATCTTACCTTCAGATGTTTTTGCTACTGGGTTAATCTCAAAAAGTTGCGCATCGCTACCTATATATGCGTTATATAGTGAGTTTACAAAACTTAGCATATACTTATATGCATCGCCTGTTAAATGTAGGTTTGAAGCTATTTTTTTAGCCTGAAATGGTTGCAAACCAACGGCGGGGTCAATTACCTCTTTAAAAATTCTTTCGGGTGTTTTTGCTGCAACCTCTTCTATATCCATACCTCCGTCGGGGCTATACATAATAATATTCTGACTTAGTTGTCTATCAAGCAGAACACTCATGTAAAATTCCTGAATCTTTTCAGGTCCCGGATAATATATTCCTTGTTCAATAAGAAGTTTTCTTACAAGCTTGCCCTTAGGACCGGTTTGTGGTGTAACTAACTGCATGCCTAAAATATCGGAAGCGTATTTATTTACTTCGTCTATACTTTTGGCAATTTTGACTCCTCCGCCCTTGCCTCTTCCGCCCGCATGAATTTGAGCCTTAACAGCCCAAACGGTACAACCTGTCTCTTTACCAATCCTCTTTGCTGCTTCAACAGCCTCGTCAACACTAAACGCAGGATAGCTTACAGGAACTGCAACGCCAAACGAACGTAAGATTTGTTTTGCCTGATATTCATGAATATTCATATATTTTTGTTTTTATAGTTTATATTAAGATGTTTTTTTAAATCAATTTTTCGACCTAATTTTGAAATCGTTGTTTAAACGAACAAAAATATAGATTTTTTTGATAATACCCAACTCTTTTTTAATCATGACAAAATTTCGTAAGCTAAGCATGGAAGAACTTGACCGAATTAGTGTTGATACTTTCAAGGAGTTAGAGAAAAGACCCGTGATTATTGTGTTAGATAACATCAGAAGTGCACACAATGTTGGCTCTTTTTTTAGAACTGCGGATGCTTTTCGTATTCAGAAAATATACTTGTGCGGCATAACCTCTTCTCCTCCTAATAAAGAAATTCAAAAAACTGCTCTCGGTGCCACAGAATCTGTGGAATGGGAATATGCAGCTAACACATACGATACAATTAAAAA
>DAOSIN010000445.1:0-1919 GCA_035366675.1 Salinivirgaceae bacterium
TCCCACCCTGGAAACAGCGGTGTTCGCTTCGCTCACTCGCCGGTGTCAATGTAACTCTGCCCGGGATCGGCACCGCCTCCATCAATTAAATGAACCCTTTCCCCACAAATCCCTTCCCCGCACCTTTCCTTCCCCCCGGGCGTGCGCTCGTTTCCACCCGGCTCCCTTTTCCGTTCGGGCGCCGCTTCCTTCGGCCTTCAATAACTGGGCGTCCTTGATTAAATTAATACGTGCCTCAATTGTGGGCCATTATTCATTGTACTGTCAATGCATATTGTGCTGTATGATCTGTTATACTTATGCTTTGTACGAGTCTGACTACGTAACCAACAAATTGAATATTATCTCCATTCTCAAGCTTAAATGAACTTATTACGTTCTGTATTGTGGATTTCTGTTCCGTGCTTAATTCATCAATCACTAAAAGAACTCTCAAATTTGTTTTGAAAGCATCGATCAATATTTTTTCAATTTCACGCTCTATCGAACGTTCCTTAATTTTCGGGTTTAATTCCCTGATCCAGCCAATTATTTTGTTAGATAACTCCTCATTAGAATTGATATAATCAATAATCTTGTCGACCCACTTTTCAATTGTGGCTCTTCTAGTATTTTCGTCTGTAATAATGCTAAACGCAGATGCAAACCTCATCAATTGAGGAATTATCGTAGTGTTTAAATAATTTGATTTATCAGTTCCTCTTGTTTTCTTTTCGCCGTAGCATTCGTATTCAATAAGATTTATTTGTATTGGTTTTTTTTGATTTTTATTAAAAACAAATAACAGTCCGTCGGGTATCGATCTTATACCCTGTATATCGCGTCCGTCTTTTTTAATACCTTTTGTTTTGAATATCCTATTTTCAGGTATAAGGAGGGTCCTGTTTTCAGAGAAATGGGGAAAAAGAGAATAAAAGTTATTATTGACCAAAATTTCTAACCCTCTAATTTTATCTGTCTCGTTTGCGAAATGAATTGTTTGAAAAGTTCCCATGATATCTATTCTTACGTCTGGAACTTCCTCAACTAATTTCTGTGCCTCTTTTTCGTCTTCGAATATTTCGTCTTCGAATATTTGATCTTCTATTTCGTTATCAGATTCAGATTGCTCATCAGGAAATCTATACAACTCATTAATTTTATTATTTCTGAATGCTTCATTAAGAATACTAATGGCTTTTTCTTCATGTATAGGTTTAGCACCTATCATATATTTTACTCCCCAATATTGTCCACCGGCTTCTGCAAGAATTGATATGTCAAAAGGTTCACAGAATTCAATTTCTTTGATTGTTAAAGCATGAACATATCTTTCTGCATCTGGCCAAGGTTTATAGTCTGTAATTTCGTCTAGTATAAATCTCGCCCCGCAATAACTTGTTTTCCCGATTTTTACAACTAAGTAAACCAGATCTCCGGGATTTGGGCCTCTGTTAGTGAAACCATCAACCTTTTCTTCAATACAGATGTAATAGTTCTCTAGTGAAGTTGAACAATGTGAAATTCTAATATCCATGGTTAATTTTATTTGTGTTATTCTTTTAATGGCCTACAACGGTTTGCGGTATGAAACGTGCCGGGTTTCGGGGTTGCGTCCGTATCCACCTTTCAAACCTGCGTGTCGGGAAGTAACGCTCGAAAACCCAGTGAGCCTGGCATGTTTTATCAATGATGTAACCGCCAACAGCTCTTTACCAAATCATTTTTTCACTCTTTATTCAGATCATTTAAATCTATAAATATATCAGCCATATATTTACTTAACTTATGGTGTGTGAGTCCTAAATATGTGTAAAGCACGGTTAATGCTCCTTGCCATTCAAGAATTGATTCAGGGCCATTCACGGATTTGTCTCCGATAAAATAAACATTAATCAAATATGCATTCTTGTTACACTTTTCTCGAAGAAAAAATAGAT
>DAOSIN010000446.1:0-1916 GCA_035366675.1 Salinivirgaceae bacterium
GTTGCGGGTTTAGTCGATTTTTCCCTTCCTCCTTTTTTGACCCCGGGGATGCTCAGTGCCCCGGGGGGTTTGAGCCAGATAGCAACTGGTGCCCGAGACACAAGGAATGGGAGGAAGAAATGGAGGAGTACGATGACAACTAAAACAGCGGTTGAATCTAAAACCAAAATTCATCATCGGTATTACAAAGAAGACGGTACACGGGTTCCATCCTCCACCACGGCTTTAAGTATATTGGCCAAACCAGCTTTGATTGATTGGGCGTGGAAAATGGGGATGGAAGGCGAGGACTATCGAAAATACCGTGATGATAAGGGCGAAATTGGAACCCTCGCTCATCATATGATTCTATGTGATGCGAAGGGGATAAAACCGAATACCGACAACTACAGCAAAAGACAGATAGACCTTGCCGAAAACTGCTTACTTTCCTACTACGAATGGGAGAAAGGTCACCAAATAAAAGATGTTTTAATCGAGGAACCTCTTGTTTCAGAAAAATATGGATTTGGTGGAACGCCTGACCGACTTGCATATGTTGATGGTATTCTCACTCTTCTCGACTACAAAACTGGGAAGGGAATCTATGAAGAGTATTATTACCAAACCTGTAGCTATGAGAAATTAATTGAGGAATGCAAAAATCAATATCCCGAAAGAATCATGATATTGAACATTCCTCGTGACGAGGACGAGGAATTTGCCTTAAAGGTTTATAAAAACTTTGATAAGGGTTGGGAGATTTTCTATCACTGTTTACAAATTTACAAACTCAGGAGGAGTTAAAAAATGTTTGATACCGAAAGAAAAAAAGCGTTTATAGATGGTTGGAACAAGGCTATAGATGTTATGCAACTCATCATTGAAGAAGAGTTTAGTGGTGGCGTGGTTACTAACCTACCCGATCCAGAGGAAGAATTTGAAAAGCTGGAAAAGGAAGGCCGGAATTGTAATAACTGTCGACACTTTAATAATGAAAATTGTAAAAGCGAGAAAGCATTGAAAAAGGCTAAGGAATTGGGGTTGTCCTCAGTTCCGGCTAATGAGGATTTCAGCTGTATTTTCTGGGAGAGGAGGGTTTTAAATGGAAAGCTCTGTTCGTGAAATATTAGAGCGAGAGTTTGAACCAGGGTTAATTAAGAAAAGAAAAGGTCGGGGCGGTCTTGTTCTCGATTATCTTGAAACCGCAACCGTTATTCGGAGATTAAATGAGGCTTTCGGTAGTGATTGGAATTTCAGGGTATTAGAACATGGTGTGGATACCGAAGCTAAAGCGGCTTGGGTGTTGGGAGAATTAACTGCATTGGGTTTAATAAAGCAACAATTCGGAGCCAAGGATATTTACGAAAAATCAACCCTTGGCGACAACCTGAAATCGGCGGCTTCTGACTGCTTGAAGAAGTGTGCAACTTTATTCGGGGTGGGACTGCATTTGTACGAAGATGAATTACCCGGAGAAGCGGTTGAACCTACCGAAATTAAACCACCGGCCGATGTAAAACCAAAGAGCAACGGAAAAGCTACCGGAAAGCAAGTTGGTTACATCATGAGATTAACTGAGAAACTCCACCCTGGAACTCGGGTTGAAATGGTGGATTGGCTAAAGACTTTGAATGTAGACGTGAACAACATTTCTTTCGAAGATGCCAGTACGGTTATTTCTACCTTTGAAGAAGAGTTAGGCATAGCGAAGAAACCAAAGAAATAAATCCCCTCCCTGAGTAAGCTGGGCGGCCTTCGGGCCGTTCGGCCTGGGGAGGAAGAAAGGAGAAAAAGGAAATGTGGACAAAAATTAAAGGTAATCTCGTGAATCTCGACAATGTGGCAGAAATATATCCTGTTTACAATGAAGACACTTCTCTTGGAATAGATTATGTCGGGATTGGATGCAATGGTTTTTTCGTATTTGACAGCAC
>DAOSIN010000447.1:0-1915 GCA_035366675.1 Salinivirgaceae bacterium
ACCACAGGGCGATACAGCAAGCCGAGAGGATTCAGGACATTGAAGGCAAAATCGGGTACGATCCGTTCTGGAGTGAAATCCTTGGGCAGACGCTCTGCTTCGTAACGACCCTGGAGGAGAAATTGGACATTTACGTTCGAATTCATTTGCTTGTCTGAAAAAGTATGCCGCAAAATTATTTTTTTTCTGGGGTTTTTGAGAGTAATGCCTTCAAACCCGATTTTACCGACAAAGGAATAGAACCACTGACGAGTGCACGCAAGTTCTCTGAGGGACGTCTATAGCTAATTATGTTGGCATTAGATAAATGATGAATATTTAACAATATATGTTTCCATCCCAAAGCAATCAGACGATCAATGAAAAGTGCAGCCTCAACTTTTTTTTCCTGATAGTTAATCCCAAGCAGATATTTTAAGAACTTATTGTTATTGATGAAAGCAAACTCGATGGATGCCCAAAGCTTGGCATTAACCTCCATAAAAACGAAGTCTTTCCTTTTATTGCAGTACTTGAATTCAGCTAATCCCCATCCGTCATACCCCATCCCTTGAACGATGCACCTTGTGTATTTTTCCAATCTTTCATCATAAAATCTTCTCAAATAGACCGCTGATCCGCCCTGTAGAGGGTAACTGAGGAGCTCCTGATGTTGGAAAGTCACTATCATTTCGCCATTCTGGATAATAAATCCAACTCCGTATGTTGTCCTTCCGGGTATATATTCCTGGAATATCAGATCATTGCAGTCAGTTAGTTTTTCAAGATCTGATCGTACATAGGCAACGCCACGTGTCCCGCCACCCTTTTCAAATTTCTGTTTATAGAATATTGGATATGGCCCTTCTACAGCTTCTACCGTTGCATATGTTTTGGGAATTGGAACTCCCATATGCTCAATACTGGCCAATAAATCAATTTTTTTAAAGTAATTCAGGTTTTTGTCTGAATATTTCACGCCATTGACTTTGAAACTACCAACTTGCGTTGCCATCCAGTGCGTGCTGATTGCACCTGTCGGCAATACGATATCATAGTATCTGAATATATTTTTATCTGTAATTTTGACAATTTTATCATAATGATACAGATCATGCGATGATTCATAAGGCATCAAGCCGCCATGCAACACACAATTCTTGTCGTACTTCTTAATATATCTGGCTACGGCTAACGCCTGATCACTTTGTGGGGTGATGATTAGGACTTTTCTCATTTATCCAGCTCAATCAAACACCCAATACGTTCAGTATCTTCCCAGTTTTGCAAATCGTATAAATGGGGAATCATAACAGTCCTAAACGGATAGATAGGATTCGGAATAAACCTTCTCAATCTCTTTGAATAAAACCTATCGTATTTACCGCCGAATTTAAATATTTTTACGGAACGCTTGTCAATGCCAGCCGTTGAAGCTATTCTTTCAACTTCGTCAGGTTCAAAAAAACGTATATCGTAAATGGGATCCTTAGGTGCCAACTCCTTGAATTGCTGTACTAAATTATAATTCATTTTATTATGAACAAAAAACACTACATATTTTCTGGCTACTCGTGCCTGTTCAATAAGCATAATTGTTATATCCAAATCTTTTTTAAAATAAATAAAAAAACCATTATGAAAAACCAAATCGAATGTATTATCATTAAACGGCAAATTGAATGCGTCTGCCTGCTGATATTTTAATCGTCTATAAACAAAACGTTTTCTTAAATCATCAATGACCCTGTCCTCATAATCGCTTGCAGTGGCTTCGACTTTTTTCTTTGCAAGATAAACGCTATCACGGCTGCTACCGGACGCTATTTCAAGGCTGCTACTAATTTTGGGGAATTTTGCATGAATGTAAATGCCTGTCCGAGGTGGATTGTTCAGATATTGAGCTAAATGAGTCTTCCAGCTTTCATACCAATCA
>DAOSIN010000448.1:0-1899 GCA_035366675.1 Salinivirgaceae bacterium
CATTAGCCTTTGCATTTACAAAAGGATTAGACCTGAACACTGTTTTCAATCGAGCAGAGATAATTAAAAAAATCACATCTGATGATGTCAAAAAAGTTGCCTCTAAGTACCTCGGTAACAATTATTTAGTTTTACAATCAAAAATGGGAAAACCGCCTGTTGATAAGATTGACAAGCCCGGATATAAACCAATTATGTCAAACACGCAAGAGGTGTCTGAATATCAAAAGCATTTCAATGCTATTAAACCAAAAGAGCTTGATTATAAGCCTATTGACTTTTCAAAAGATATTCAGGAGAGGGAAATTTATAAGAATTACAAAGTTTTCAGAACGGCAAATAACGTAAACGATATATTTACACTACAGATTTTATTTTGCGTTGGTACTGAAAAAATCAAAAGGCTTGATTTAGCTACTTCGTACATGAACCTTACTGGAACTAAAGAATTTGACTCAAATCAACTAAAACTTGAATTTGCAAAGCTTGGTGCCACATATATTTTCGATGTCAACGAAAGTTACACATCTCTAAACGTGTTAGGAATAGAGAAAAATCTCCCAAAAGTCTTACAACTACTCAATAAACTAATTAACGAACCTCTTGCTGATAACAGCAAAATATCCACCATATACGAAAACGAAAAAGCCAACAGAGAGATAGAGCGCAAAGAACCTGATAACGTTGCTAATGCTCTATTGCACTACGCTTTATACAATGACAAATCGAAATATATCGACAGAGATAAACTTAGCGATATTAAAAAACTAAAAGCAACACATTTAATTGACGTATTTAAATCAGCTACTCAATACGCAATTGAGATATTTTTCGCAGGAAATACCGATATTGACGAACTCTGCGAACATGCACGTAATAACCTAAACTTCAGCGAAAAACTAAAAGATACGGACTCCCCTATTTACAAGCCAACTGTGACATATCCCGAAAACACACTATTTTTTACCGACAAGAAAAAGGCAAAACAGGCAAAGATATTTTTCACAACAAAATCGGAAATATCAAAGCAAGAATACGCAATGCTCAACGCATTTAATGTTTATATAGGAGGCGGATTTTCAGGTTTGCTTGCACAAGAAATTCGCGAATACAGAAGCATGGCTTATGCGGTTGGAGGAAGTTTTAAAATGCCAAAAAAACAGAACGACCCCGTGCATTTTACGGCATACGTTGGAACACAATCTGACAAAGCCAACGAAGCCATAGAAATTCTGAACTCAATAATCCGCGATATGCCACAAAAACCCGAACGTATCGAAATGATTAAAGAGTATCTGATTAGCAAAACATTAACTGATAAGCCTGATTTCAGAAACCTTATACCCGAAGTCCAAAAATGGAAAAACCAAGGATACGAAACTGACCCATTTAACGAATTAACAGAAGAATATAAAAATTTAACATGGAACAAGTTGTTCGATTTTTACAGTCGCATTCTAAAGGAAAATAAATTTGCAATAGTTGTTGTTGGTGATAAATCGAGGATATCTGTTGAGCAACTTAATAAATATGGAAAGGTTAAAGAGATTAGCGAAAATAAACTATTTACCAAATAATTTAACTTTAGAACAAACAAGAAAGTCTTATTTATCATAAACATCTGATAATAAACCAGATAAGTTAAATTTGACATTAAAGCGATGGGGTCTATCTTTGAGAAAGAAACCATTTCTTAACAAATTTATTGACTAATACTGAGAAATCTGTCTGATATTTTTGTAATTTTGCAGTCCAAAATTTTTGATTATGATTGATTTTAGAAATGTTTCGTTAGAAAAATTTGTTATACATCAGGTAGGTAGCAGATTCGACTCATCGTCGTTGCTACTTTCCGAGAGCGAGTTGGTTATACACGACAATGAGCTAAAACAAGTGCTC
>DAOSIN010000449.1:0-1897 GCA_035366675.1 Salinivirgaceae bacterium
TCAGAAGCATATTCGACCTCTACGGATATACGTGCCAACTCTTCAATTAAGTACTCGCCAACTAATCCCGCATGCCACGATGTTCCGCAACCAATAATCAAAATCCGTCTTGCATTAACAAGCTCGTCCATTACTGCAAAAAGACCGCCAAGTCGGATATCGGTATTGTCGGGAGCAATTCTTCCGCGCAAGGTATCCATTATAGAGCGAGGTTGTTCGAAAATCTCTTTCAACATAAAATGTTCGAAACCCATTTTGTCAATATCGCCTATATCTAAATCTAATTTCTGGATAATCGGAGTTTGTTCTTCGTTTTGTATCGTTTTTAGCTGTAATTCATTAGCTTTTACTACAGCCATATCATTGTCATTCAAATAAATAACACTATTGGTGTGTTCAACAATTGGAGTTGCATCTGAGGCTATAAAGTATTCTCCATTTCCAACCCCAATAACCAAAGGACTGCTTTTACGTGCTGCAATAAGTTTATCAGGCTCATCAGTGCAAAGAACTACTAAACCGTATGTTCCAATTATCTTGTTCAGTGCAAGCCTGATAGCTGTTTCAGCATCAACCTCTCCTTTTATATAAACGTATTCTATAAGATTTACCAAGACTTCGGTATCTGTATCTGATTTAAAGAGATAACCGCGATCTTCTAACCGTTTTTTTAACCGTGGATAGTTTTCAATTATTCCGTTATGTATCAATATAAATTTGCCATTCATTGACACGTGTGGGTGTGCATTGATATCGTTAGGCTCACCGTGGGTTGCCCAACGGGTATGACCAAAGGCAATATTTGCTTCCACGTCGTGACCTTTAACTAATTTTTCTAAATCGCTTACACGACCTTTGCTTTTATATACAGACGGTTTGTCATTCCATAAGGCGATGCCAGCACTGTCATAGCCTCTGTATTCTAAGCGTTTTAACCCGTTAATGACTATTGGGAACGCTTCTCTTTTTCCTATATATCCAACTATTCCACACATTTTAAGTTAATTAATGATATTGTTATTTACAATTGAGCCTTAATTTGTTTATTTTGATCTTATGATATGAATAACAGGTCTTAAGCTATCGTTGGTATGATCGGGACCAGCAATAACAGCTCTGTTTGCTTTTGTTAAAGGACTTGTAGCATAAGTGGTAAGAGTAATTGATGACTGCTTTTCAATTAATGCTTTGTATAATAATTTGTTAATAATAATTTTATAACCTTTGATTTCGCTATTATAATCCTCTGGGGCTGTTGTTAAACCAGCTTGTCTTTCGTAGTCGGGCGTGAATACCTCTTGTGAATTTTCAACCATCTTAACGACAATCGATGCCGGTGGAACAAAATTATCGATATCGCTTTCAGGGGCTATCTTCAAGATTAGTCGAGCTGAGTTTATAGCCCAAATATCGTCGCTGAAAAGTGAATCAAGTCCATTTATTTCAATTTTTATGCCTAACCCATTCATGCCTTGCATATATGCAAGTGATTGATTTGTAGTATCATTTAAAGAGGTTGGAATGTTTGTGCTTGAGTAATCGTGGTCAAAAATAGAGAAACATTTTGTTGAGTTGCTTTTTGGAAGAAAATCGAAGTATGTTGTGTCTCTTTCATTTTTGAAATGTAGTCTCATGTGAGTATCAACATGGCTAAAATCAACACTTATAATATTTCCATTAACACTCTGATTCTCAGCCTCTATTATCAATCCCGGAAAGTAACTTTTAAAAAGAGTATCATTTTTGAAATTTACAGAATCGCTTAGTAATGTTGCGGCAAACTCTTGCGTTGACAACATTATTTCAAAAGAGGCAGAGTCGGAAGGGTTAAAAATCATCTCTTTTTCGGCTAATAGTGTGCCTTTATAGCTCTCTAAAGTTGAGAAATTGACAACCG
>DAOSIN010000450.1:0-1896 GCA_035366675.1 Salinivirgaceae bacterium
CAAAAGTGCGACCCGACATTATTACTATGCCCCTTCTTATAGGCTCAGTTAAACGTAATTCAAACACTAAAACATCACCGGGTACTACTTTTTTCTTGAACTTGACACCATCAATTTTTAGAAAATAAGTTGCATAATTTTCAGGATCGGGAACGGTACTGAGTGCTAATATTCCACCGGTTTGCGCCATAGCTTCGATTTGCAACACTCCTGGCATAACTGGCTCGTCTGGGAAGTGACCAACAAAGAACGGTTCGTTCATAGTCACGTTTTTAACTCCAACAACATGGGTATCACTTAGTTCCACTATCTTGTCAACCAATAAAAACGGTGGACGGTGTGGTAATGTGTTTTTTATTCTGTTGATGTCGTAAATCGGTTCAGCTAATGGATCGTATTTTGGTGGAAGTGGATTGTTCCTTAAATCTCTAATTTTTTTACGCAAGATTTTTGCAAGTTCTGTATTGCTCATATGTCCCGGGCAAACAGCCGTAACCCTACCTTTTAACGGCATTCCGCAAAGTGCTAAATCTCCAATAACGTCTAAAAGTTTGTGTCTTGCTGGTTCGTTGTGGAAACGTAGCTCTAAATTGTTCAAAATTCCCTCAGGTTTAACCTCTATTGCCGGTTTATTGAATAATTTGGCAAGATGCTGAACCTGTTCTTTTGTTACCGGATGTTCGACAATAACAATCGCATTGTCCCAGTCTCCACCTTTTATCAGGTTATTTTTGAACAGAGCCTCTAATTCGTGAAAGAATACAAATGTACGGCAAGGTGCTATTTCGGTTTCAAATTTATTTATATCGGTTAATCGAGCGTATTGATTGCCAAGAACTTTACTATTATAGTCAATCATTACGTCAATCGTAAAATCATCGGCAGGCTCTATCTTTATTTCAATCCCTTTTTCAGGAACAGAGTAAGTTACGGTTTCGTTTATGGCATAATACTCTTTATCCAACTCTTGCTCAACCAGTTCCGCTTTTTTTATTGCACTTACCCAAGGTAATGCACTGCCATCTAAGATAGGCACTTCGTTACCATCTACTTCAATCCTTGCATTGTCAATCTGCATGCCATATAGAGCAGCTAAAAGATGCTCCATTGTCATAATTTTGTGGTCATTTCTTTGCAGGGTTGTACAACGTTCAGAGGTTGCTACAAATTCAGCTAAGGCAGGTATTTCAGGCTCTCCTTCTACGTTGGTTAATACAAATTTGTATCCATAATTTTCAGGTGCTGGATGTACTGTAACTTTGTTTATCGAACCTGTGTGAAGACCCATGCCTTCTATTGTAAAAGACTGTTTAAGAGTTATTTGTTTTTTTGTCATAGTTTAAAAAAAGTTTTGCTTTAATTCTACAAAGATAATTATTGTATTTGAAAAACAATGTTGCTTCTCTCAAAACGTGGTAAATATCAATTAATCAGCTACCTTTGTTGATGAATGTTTTTTTGTTCAACCAATATTTTTATTAAATTGATAGTCAGAGCTGTAGTTGTCGTAGTGGTTTTGCTGTTTTCCATAAGAGGTGTGGCACAACAGCAAATTGATACTGTTTCGGTTGATCAAACAGAAAACTCTGTTTTTAAGTTCACTGACATGTCTATTGTCGAAACTTTTAAAACGGGAATAGACGTGGTTACAAGTCCTTTTCAAAAATGGAATAATACCAAAATATACAATACCATTTTGTTATTTGGGTCAACATCGTTTTCATATTTTTTTATAGATGAAATTAGCAAAGACTTTATAGATGATAATGTTTCTGAATCAGGAAAGAGATTTGGAAAAACAGTGAGCGAATTTGGCAATCCTGTTTTTGTAGGATCAACAGTTTTAGGGCTTGGAACTGTCGGTTTGATATCAAAGAACAGCCAATTAAGTAGAAC
>DAOSIN010000451.1:0-1886 GCA_035366675.1 Salinivirgaceae bacterium
AGAATTGTAACTGTTGATTCGGAAAATATTGCAGGAGTGGGTATTAACAACGATAAAGTCTTTAAGTTACTGCGCGGTCCAAAAGGCACGAAAGTGGACTTGGGAATCAAACGTAAAGGCGTGCAAGGCATTGAAACCTACACTGTTATACGTGATAAAATCCCAATTAACAGTCTCGATGCAGCATATATGATTAACGAAAACACTGCCTACGTTAAGTTGAACCGCTTTTCTGCAACCACCATGAAAGAGTATAGAGATGCAATGTCGAAGTTAACAAAACAAGGCGCAAAACATTTAATTCTCGATTTAACCAACAATGGTGGTGGATTTTTAGATATGTCAACACAGTTAGTCGATGAGTATTTGGACAAAGACAAGCTGATTGTTTATACCGAAGGAGAAAAGTCACCAAAAGAGGTAATGAACTCAACCTCACGAGGTAGCATGGAGACAGGTAAAATAGTCGTAATGGTTGATGAAGGCTCTGCTTCGGCTTCTGAAATCGTTTCGGGGGCTATTCAAGATTGGGATCGTGGTGTAATCGTAGGAAGAAGAACTTTTGGCAAAGGCTTGGTTCAAAAACAGTATCCACTTAATGATGGCTCGGCAATCCGCTTGACTGTAGCACGCTATCATACGCCAACAGGAAGAGTTATTCAGCGACCATACGGTAAAAACGACAAAGAGTACCATAAAGACCTCGCGAAAAGATATCAAAGAGGGGAGATGTTTTCGGCAGACAGCATAAACTTCCCCGATTCGCTAAAATATAGCACACTACGGCTAAAACGCACAGTTTACGGTGGAGGAGGCATTATGCCCGATATGTTCGTGGCTATTGATACATCATATTCTTCAGATTTTTTGAAAGCAATGAACAGAAGGGGTATTCAAAGTCAATTTGTGTTGAATTATATTGATAGAAATCGAGAAGAACTATCCAAAAATTATAGCGATTTTACACAATTTTTGACCGACTTTAAAGTCGATGAAAACATTATGAAAGAGCTGATTGAGCATGCCGAAAAAAGTAATGTAAAACCCAAAGATGGTGATTTAGAGATAAGTGGTCGCGCCATTGAACTACAACTGAAAGCCCTGTTTGCTCGAAACTTGTTTGAGCAAGACCATTTTTATCAAATCATAAACGAGATTGACCCTATATATAACGCTGCTGTAGAGATCATTACTAATGATAATCTTTATAATCAGATACTTAACAAAAAGTAAAATTCAATTTTAGTTTTTTACAGGCAAATCAAAAACCAGCATATGGTTTTTGATTTGCCTTTATTCTTATGTTTATGGTAGCGCTACAATGGATTGTTGAAAACTGGATTGAGGTTGCCGCAGTTCTACTCTCCTTTATTTATATGTATCTATCCGTGCGGCAAAACATTTTATTGTGGCTATTTGGGCTTATTTCATCGGCACTATATATCTATATCTATTACACATCACTTTTTTACGCCGATATGTCGTTGCAAGCTTATTACGTTGTTATAATTATTTACGGGTGGGTGCACTGGAACAAGGGAAGTGGCGACCAAAAGAGAGTTAAGGTCGCAAGCGCATCTGTCAAAGTACTTATTGGAACCGTATTAGCCTCGCTTATTCTGTGGTTTGTTATCTACAAGATATTAAAACTAACCAATTCCGATGTGCCTATAGGAGACGCTTTTACCACAGCTGCCGCAATTGTAGCTACCTGGATGTTAGCGCACAAACTATTGGAAAACTGGCTGTTTTGGATAGTAATAGACTCTGTTAGCGTTGCTCTTGTTGCTGTTGAAAGACTTGAGAAACAACAAGAACAAGAGAAAAATGAAAGAATTGCTGGGGATCTAAAATTAAAAGAGACAATACAACTCAATAACGAAATG
>DAOSIN010000452.1:0-1441 GCA_035366675.1 Salinivirgaceae bacterium
AACTCTAAAGCTCTTTTATCGTTATCTTCGAGTTCAGACAATTTAGAAGCTAACTTTTGGTTACTCTCGAAAATGGTTTTGGCTTTCTTATTCTTGCCTCTTAACATTGCTCTATTCCAGTCGGTTAGTCTCAAAATCAAGGAGTACCATCTTTTCGAGTCGATATGTATAATCAGTTTTTTAATCTCCTCGCTAAGTCTATCTCTCAAATCTGTTAATCCTTGAGCAGGAGATTCTTTATAGGTCTCGTAGTACTCTGATATTTCAAACGGATCGCCGAAGTTTACAATCTGTTCGGTTCCAAATTTTTCGTAGTGTTCGTACTCTAAGCCTATCGGGACAATATAGAAAGGCTCGTTGTCGTCTCTCTCCTCAATTGCTTGAAATGCTATACGTGCAAATCCCTTTTGAAGAGGTCTTAAACGTTTGTATCCAGCATGACTTCCTTCAGCAAACATCGACAGTGTTCGGGGATGATTAAGTACACGGACGCTGTTTTCAAATACCTCGTCGTTGTTTTTCAGATTTTCAAAACCATCACGTATTCTAAAAATAGGTAATATTTTTATCTGGTAAAGCAGCGCAGCAATTATCCGCTTTTTGAATATATCGCTACGTGCCAGAAACACTTGCATTCTGTTTACTGAAAATATAAGTGCAAGTGCGTCCATCAGTGCATTTTGATGGTTTGAAGCATATATATGAGGATGTTTTATTTTTTTAGGTTTATTAAAGACGTGAACTCTACTATATAAGCAGTCGTGGAATGGTTTACCCCAGTGTAGCAATAGCCTGAATTGTACTGAATACTTTTCTATATTATGTTTTCCCATTTCGTTTAAATAAAACTTGTAAATTTAGTTATTATCCTTGCCAACTGATATTAGCTCAACAACTCTTAAATGATAAATTATTGTTGATAGAGGTGGTATTTTATCTCCATCGCCGAGTAAATGGTGTGCCATATATTGTGGCATAATAAATCGTGCACTGTCGCCACCGTGTAAAAGCAGGACACCCTCTTCCAAGCCCGATTCAACGCCACCGCGACTTACCTTGAATGTTTTAGCTCCTGTTTTAGCACTTGAGTAGCATAACTCTCCACTTAAAAGGTGAACGCTGAAGGTAAGTGCAACCAAGTCACCTTCATTTATTTTAGGTCCATCGCCAGAGTCAAGGATTTGATACCAAATACCTGTTTTGGTCCGTTCCATATCCCATTTGTTTAGCCTTATAAAACTAACAACTCGTTGAGTATCATAGGCTATTTGCAGCTTGTTGGCATCGATAAGGATTTCATCAAGCTCCTTTTTGGAGATAGGTAGTTTGCGGTTTTTGTTTCTGTCATTGCAACTAACTATACTTGTTACAAATATAATTGCTATAAGTAAATATTTTAAAACATTCATTTTCAAGTTAATAGAGCTGGTTAAATGCTGTT
>DAOSIN010000452.1:1451-1882 GCA_035366675.1 Salinivirgaceae bacterium
GAGTTAATAATATCTTTTGCATATTTTTTAGCTAACTCTTTGAACTCGTTGATTGCATCGTCCAAAGATTTATAGCTTTTTCCTCCCGATGCGTTTTTATGTCCACCACCGTTAAAATATTTTGCGGCAAATTTATTTACCTCGAAACTACCTACAGAACGAAATGATATTTTTATATCGCTTTCTCGCTCCTGAAATAGTGCTGTAAAATGTATATTTTTGATTGAAAGCGGATAGTTGACAAAGTTCTCGGTATCACCAGGTTGATAATTGAATTTCTTAAGATCTTCGGAGTTTAGGTAAATATATGCTGTATATAAATTATCAAGAACAACCATGCGTTCATTTAGTGAGTATCCTAATAAACGTAAACTATTCTCAGACAGTGAGTTATATATGTTTTGAGTAATGGTATCTTTATCAATACCTAA
>DAOSIN010000453.1:0-1880 GCA_035366675.1 Salinivirgaceae bacterium
CCATACGGGAAACATTCGAAGAGGTTGGATATAAAGCCAAAGAGAGTCAAATTGTATGCGAACTGTCGAAACTTTATATAGATGTAAGCAGTACTGTTATTTATCCGTTTGTTGCAGTTGCTCCACAACTACCCGTTTTAAAACCAAATAGCGTTGAAGTTGAAGATGTGTTCACGATTCCATTGAAAGATTTTAACAGCAAAAACATCGACACAGGCTTATTTAATGGATACAACTACGTTGTTGAAGCCCCATATTGGAATGTTAAGGGTAAAAGAATTTGGGGCGCAACCGCAATGATGGTTGCTGAACTTGTTGGATTACTGGATGAGTAAAGGGACAAGCAATTAGCAATGAACAATTATTAATTAGGGCTCACTGAAAAAGTCTATGTTATTTTTGAGTGTTGGTTGCATGATTAGTGATTGGTGGTTAGTGGTTAGTGGTTGGTGAACGTTAACTAAATAGCCATTAAGTTTTTCACGATTTGCAATCGAACATCAAAAAAGATAACTTTGTAGCCTCAACCGACAGCTTATAAAGTTTGAAAAAGAAAAAATGTTAAGTGTTAATAATCAGACTATTGCAATGTATCTTGCTTAAAATCAAAAGAACAAGACTTTTTCAGTTGACCCTATTTAGTTAACATCCACCAATCACTAATCACGCAACCACGCACCCCTGTACCCCGCAACCCGCACCATTAATTATGTCACCCCTTCGGGGTTTAATCAGCGTTTGGTATTCAATGGGCTACAATAATTTCACTCCTTCGGGGTTGGGTATCCATTAAAACAAAAATTATCCGTATTTCAATTCCCAATTGTTTCCAACTCGTAACTCGTAATTGCTGAGACGCCATAATATGACGTCTCTACAACACCCTGACGTTCCGCTGTTTAATTGCTAATTGCTCATTGCTAATTGTTCATTGCTAATTGCTAATTGCACATTGTTAATTACTAATTGAATTACTCCGTGAGTCGATAGTTAACAGTAAATCCAAATTTTGCTCGCACTGTTCTAAAATATGTTGAAACCCACGGTTTATCAATAGTGTGTTCATAAAAAGCACGTACGTTTAGGTTTTTGCTTAACTGGTAGTCGGCACCTATTTTAAATGCATAGTTGATTTTTCCTGCAATCCGTTCGGAAACATTTGTCGATGAAAGATCAGTCTCAATTAACGCTAACTGGTGATTATATGTAACATTATCTCGTATTGAGAAGTCGCCAGTAATATTAACATTACTTACAAATTTTCGTTGTCCACCACTCCTTGTTTTAAAAACTAATGGAACATCTTTAATTGTATATCCCGACCTAATAGTAAAATCCCAGCTTCTAATTTCTGTTAATGTACTGTTTGTGAGGTTAAGAGCAACATTCCTGTCTTTTTTAAAATTAACTCCTGAGTTCATTCCGTTTTTCCACGTTAAGTTTATCCCTGCCAACGGATTAAACGATTCTTGGAATGATACCGAATTTGCAATAAACTCAGGAATAAAATATGTCCCCTCGATATTCATAATATCTGAAAAACCGTCAGGAGCAGCAATATAATCAGGGTTTGACTGATAGCTACCCATCGAATAATTGGAGACATACGCATGCGTCAATGTTACGTTTCTAAAGTATTTATTTATAGCTTTAATTTTGCTAAGTCCCTTATAATCGACCCTCCAGTTTGGAGCAGCTGCTAAAATAGATGGAACTATTTTACCCGGTCCTTTTTCAAATTTTTTGGGATCGGTACCTTCGAAAGCTGCCTTAAAAGCACCTCTTAAAACATCGGGGCTATTTTCGGTGTATCCCACTGGATAACCTTCTAAATCAGTTCCAGGATCATATCCTTGGTGATTTGCAGCGCGATTTCGTGC
>DAOSIN010000454.1:0-1879 GCA_035366675.1 Salinivirgaceae bacterium
TACATAAACTATTATTTGGACAACCTGTATATATCCTTTGATAGGACGCTCGGCGGCTGAATCATAACTTTCGTAGATGTCATTCAGACTACGTAAAAATGAGTCAATAATAAGTGCCACCCAAAAAACTAAATAAATTCTTACAGTCTTTTGTACCAACAATATAAAGTCTGGAGCTTCTGGAAATACGTTTGGAATACCGTAATAAATTATTAAAATTGGTGCCAATTGACTTAATCTGGTGAAAACTTTGCGCTTAAGCATTATGTCGTCCCAGTTGGTCTTGGTCTTTCTTACTAATCGTGTTACTATTAATGGTATTGATTTTTTAATTAAAATGTTAGCTATGTAGCTAATCAATAGTAAGCTAATAAAGAAAATAGCATCGCCAATAAGGTTTGCCCAATAGGCATTAAATCCAAAATTTAAGATCCACTGTTCAAGTGCTAATTTCAAGTCAAGCATCTTTGTAAATTTTTTATATTGATATATTTGTTAGTTTGTTTTTTATATTTTTCAATTTTACAAACATATCCAACAAAGAGCTAGACTTAAGCTATCCCCTTGTCAGATATTATGTTAATTTATCACTATTTGCTAAAACCAACTATTTGAGCATACTGTTTAAAACAGCAATGAGTTGTTGTCCTCTAAGATTTTTTGCTAAAATCTTTCCATCTTTATCGATCAAAAAATTTGCCGGGATACTGTTAACACCGTAGAGTCTTCCAAGTGCAGAGTTCCAGCCCTTTAAGTCGCTTACATGATATTTCCACGCAAGTTTATCTTGTGCAATAGCGTTTACCCATGCTTGCTTGTTATGGTCAAGTGATACTCCAAAAACCTCAAACCCATTCCCATATTTAAACTTCTTATCTTTAAACTGATTGTAAGCCTGTACTACTGTAGGATTTTCTCGACGACACGGTCCGCACCACGCAGCCCAAAAGTCTATCAACACCACCTTACCTCGTAAATCAGAAAGCTTTAACATCTCTCCACTTGGAGATGTCATCATTAATTCCGGGGCTTCTTGTCCAATTTGAGTACCAACATTCTGAGCATTTGATGTAAAGTTTATCCCAACAAGAGCCAAAATAACAAAAAGAAATTTTTTCATATGTTTATAATTTTTCAGTTTAAATTCACTATGAAACTTTTACGTTTCAAAATATCGACATTTTTTAACAGACACTAACAAAAACAAATCCAATTTTGTTCCACTACTATTAAATATTTGTTAAAGTTCAGTTAATCAATACGCGTAATATGTGCACCTATTTTCCTTAACCTAGTGTCGATACGCTGATAACCACGATCAATTTGCTCGATATTGTGTATTTTACTAACACCATCGGCACTAAGTGCTGCAATCAAAAGCGCGACTCCTGCACGAATATCTGGGCTTGTCATAACTGTTGGACGTAGTTTTTGAGATTTATCTAACCCTATCACAGTCGCCCTGTGCGGATCACACAATATGATTTGTGCACCCATATCAATTAATTTATCAACGAAGAATAGCCTCGATTCAAACATTTTTTGATGAATAAGTACACTTCCCCGTGCCTGTGTTGCTACTACTAACGCAATACTTATCAAGTCTGGGGTAAATCCTGGCCATGGAGCATCATCAATTTTCAATATTCCACCATCGATATAGGTTTGAATCTCGTAATGCGATTGCGAAGGGATATAAAGGTCGTCACCACGCAACTCCATAGAAATTCCCATTCGTTTAAATACATCTGGTATTATTCCTAAATCTTGATACGATACATTTTTTATTGTTATCTCCGACTCAGTCATAGCCGACAATCCTATAAAACTGCCTATTTCAATCATGTCGGGCAGGCAGGTATGTTCTGTGCCATTAAGC
>DAOSIN010000455.1:0-1873 GCA_035366675.1 Salinivirgaceae bacterium
GAGTTGCTATCGGAGTATGATGGCAATAGCTACGAGTTTGATAGTGAGCAAATTTCTAATATCCAAAACTGTGAATCAACGTCAATACCTTTGAAAAAATCGTTAGAAATGTTTGGGCAATGGCATAAAACAAATGCCTCTAACCCAGAAATATTGGGATTTATAGAGTTAAATCGTTTAGAGTGGATAAACAAACGCAACAACCATATAAGTAGGTTCGAACTGTATGAAGCTGCTTTAAAAAACCTATTAGAAAAATACAAAAGCAATGATATTTGTGCCGATATGCAATTAGCTTTAGCACAGCACTATAAGATGCTATCGCAACAATATAATCCTACAGATACAGCTACTGTAAAATACTACGGCACACTGCAACAAGCATGGGATATCTCAAGCGAAATAGAGAAAAAATATCCCGATACTCATGCAGCCAAACTTGCAAAAAACTTAAAATATGATATTGAGCTGAAAGGTCTATCAATTTCAACTGAACAATATCAAATTGCAGATAAAAATATGGCTGTAAGCCTGTCGTATTCAAATTTATCGAAAGTAAAAATCACTATAAAAGAGGCTGATGTTATCGAAGTGTTTGCAAATAGCTACAATATAAATACAAAAAACTCGAAAGTGGTTTATGAAGAGTGGTTTGATTTACCCAAAACCGATGATTTTTACAGACATACAACCACATTGGTAATTCCTTTCGGTAAATTAGGTTCATATTCAATTGAAGCCTCGACAGATAATGAAATTGATGAGATTGCAACAACGTTTTTCCATGTCACTAAAATGGCAATGTTTACTGAGTCAAAAGACGAAAATAACACAAACGTATGGTTAGTTGACGCAAATAATGGTAAAGCCGTTAGTAATGCTAAAATAGAAATATTAAAATATGAATATGGTAGGGATAGAAACAGAGGTCGTCAGAATGTCAAAATATTAGACAGCTATACAATTAAAAATGGCTCTGTATCAGTGCCTACAAAAACTTTGTCAGCAGCGTGGGTTATCAGAGCTATTAACGGCAACGATACTCTGTTGCAAAATATTTATACCCCTTATTATAGTGGTTCTGGCAATCAAGTAATTAATCGTATAGAAATGTTTACTGACAGAGAAATTTACCGTCCCGGACAAATCATACAGGTAAAAGGAATTTGGTATAGTGGCATGAACGAAGAGTGGAACGTTGTTCCAGAGAAAAGTGTTACGTTAACAGTACGTGATAATGTTTATAAAGAGATATCCACTCACAGCGTAACAACCAATGATTTCGGCTCATTTAATCTCTCTGTACCAATCCCCGAAGATATACAGCCGGGCTACCTTACAATAAGCACCCAACAAGGACGCGGAGTAGTATATGGAAGCAAAACGGTAAGAGTCGAATCATATCGCCGCTATACCTTTGATGCAAAGTTTGTTAACCCGGACAAAGCTGTTGTTCCGGGCGATGAGGTTGTTATTAAATTAGAAGCCGAAACCTACGGCGGAGCTAAGCTGAACACGTTGAAAATTGTAGGAGATGTGACACTCACATCACGTAATATTTGGTGGCTACCACAAACAGGAAAAACTGTTGCAATAATTGATACCGTTGCTGATGAAAACGGAAGCGTTCTAATACGTTTTAAGTCTGATAAAAACTTGAGACATCAAACATACATTATTAAGGCTACTATAACAACGCCAGCAGGAGAAAGTCGCGATTTTAGTCATAGCTTTGTAGTATCTGACCATCCATACCGACTTAGTTTAAATAAAACAAAGCTGATCAAGGGTGAAACGTTACCGAATATCAATATTGGTTTGATAAACGGAGAAAAATGTAGCGATATGGTAGAACTCTCTCTTAATCAATTAT
>DAOSIN010000456.1:0-1862 GCA_035366675.1 Salinivirgaceae bacterium
GAATTTTAAATTTTTTAAACTTGTCCGACAAAGACGGCTTTCTACGGTCGTTGTCCTCTTGAATTATTGATTCAATGCCAGTATTCTTTTTCCATGTCTCATAATCAGGTTCGCCGTGATGATACCCTCTCTTGTAAGCGTCCCTTGCCACATCCTCAAGAGGTATATCCCCATAAAAATCCTGATATTTATTCTTATATTTAAGAATGTCAAATGTGGGTGCCTTCGGTGCCTCAGGGGAAAATGATTTATTCATAACTAATGCAATAGCTATAAGTATTATGAGAATAGCAATCGCATAGACCCATTTAGAACCTTCACCGGCGTTGCGTTGTTTTAAAAAAGAATTTTTATAACTATAAATCTCTTGCGGTTTGGCCTCTGGTGATAACCCTCTTTTATTAATTTCTTCCAATAATGTATTGATAACTTTTGATAGTTCATCATCGGGGATATTGCTTGAAGCCTCTATTGATCTTGCACGATTGTATATTTTGATAAGGTCATCACCGGGTATATTGTGCAGTCCGTTTTCGTTTATAGAAGATTTCAACAATTCAATAAATTCTTCGTTTTGCATTTAATTACCTTCCGCAAGTTTGGTATTGTTTGAACGGCCCTTCTGCCAGGCTTCCTGCTCCGTCAAGCCCCCCAACATCAAGGTCTGTATCTCCCTCATTGTTAGCTTGGCCGCCGCCTCGCTGCACTCTTCGAGCGCGTTGTCCTCTACCATTTGCCGGTAGATTTCCGGATTCGTCACCTTCCAGTGCTCCCTCGCCTGTGCTGCCATTTGTGGGATGTTCATTGGTTACTTCTCCTGTGTTTTTTTGGGCACGTTTTTCCCGGAGAGCATTTCTTTTAGTGCTGAGGAGTGCAGTTTCTCTAGTGTTGATTTGAGCGGTGTCGAGGTCTTTTTCGGTAATGGAGTCTTTTCTTTCATATCAATGACCATCTTTTGTTTTTCTCCAATATTTTAGTGAAATTTCCTTTTATTTTTCGCTATCCAGTCAGCGAGAATACCGGCTTTTTCTTGAGATTCAATTTTCTGAGCTGGGCTAAGTTCGTTGGCATACTCAGTAAAAATATTTATAAAATCAAACATTGTAGCGCTATCACGCCATTTTGAAGTGAAAACTCGGTTAGAATGTTCTCTGGCATACAATTCATGGATGTGGCTTATAATCTCGGTCTCCCTCAAAATTCGATTTTCTTCTCTATTTCCTTCTTTGGGTATATTGGGTATCGAATAATTTTCTATAATTTTAGATTTTGATCCTGGTATAATATCGAAAATCATATCTGATAGATTCAATCTTGCAAGAAGCTCCGGCGAGTATTGTAAAGCGCCTAAATTTTCAATCATCTTACCGGCCTGCCCAACCCGACGCGTTATCTCATCAAATGCTTTGCTCAATCGGCTATAAAAATTATTAATTTTCCCTGAATGAAATAAACGGTTCACTGAAGAACCTACGGGCGCGGTCATACCATTAGAACAAATCAATCTGTACAGGAAAAAATTGATATTCAGTGATGAATCGCCAATCATAGAGTTCTTTAGCTGAAAGCCCAGTTCTGTTTTATCTTCGCTTGTCCCACACCTACCTTTGACAATTCCAAATTGTTTTTTAATAGTGAAACGTAAGCTCATTTGGGTGTTAATAGAATAGGCTTCCCTAAAAACAAAATTACTGCCTTCTGGTAATAGTGAAGCCTGCTCCATATTTGTCGACATAAGTTTTTCGATGTCTTTAAGAAACTGGTAATTGCTGTAGCCAACATAGGAATTAGAAACAATGCCGACAATTACGTTTGAAGATTCGTCAACAATCAATTCTTGCGTTTGAAGTTTGTCATATACT
>DAOSIN010000457.1:0-1852 GCA_035366675.1 Salinivirgaceae bacterium
CGGACCTCCCGGACTTGGCAAAACCACGCTCTCCAATATCATTGCCAATGAGTTAGGAGTAAAAATGAAGGTTACATCGGGACCCGTTCTCGAAAAGCCAGGTGATCTTGCGGGTATATTAACAAGTCTGCAAGATAACGACGTTCTTTTTATTGATGAAATACACCGTTTAAACCCTGTGATAGAGGAGTATTTGTATTCAGCGATGGAGGACTTTCGTATTGATATTGTTATCGACAAAGGACCCTCGGCAAGAACAGTGCAAATAGGATTAAGTCCTTTTACCATGATTGGAGCCACAACACGCAGCGGACTGTTAACCGCACCTTTAAGAGCACGGTTTGGAATAAATTGTCATTTTGAATATTATGATAACGAAGTTATATCGGGAATTGTAAAACGGTCGGCAAAAATTTTGGATATACCTATAGAAGAAGACGCAGCGCAAGAAATATCGTTACGCAGTCGTGGAACTCCGCGCGTTGCTAATGCCCTGCTTCGGCGAGTTCGCGATTTTGCACAGGTAAAAGGTAGTGGTGTTATTGATAAAGAGATTTCGATTTATGCTTTAGAAGCCCTAAATATAGACCAGCACGGACTCGACGAAATGGATAATCGTATTTTGACAACGATTATTGATAAATTTAGCGGAGGTCCGGTGGGGTTATCTACAATTGCAACCGCTTTAAGCGAAGATCCCGGAACTATTGAGGAGGTTTATGAGCCATTTCTCATTAAAGAGGGATTTTTGAAACGTACACCGCGTGGGCGAGAGGCTACAGAACTAACATACAAGCACTTAAACAGAACTCCCGGATATAGGCAACAATCACTGTTCGACTGATGCTTGAACAAGAAACAATAACAACTAAAATAAAAAAGCAAGCCCTAGCATTCGGCTTTGACGATGTTGGATTTGCTAAAGTACAAAATACCGGCAAGTTGCATGAACATCTAGAGTCGTGGATACAGAAAGGGTATCACGGCAGCATGGAGTATATGCGAAATAATATTGAAACACGTTCAAACCCAATATTGTATGTGCCAGAGGCTAAGTCGGTAATTGTTGCTATTGTAAATTATTATCAAGCGTACATCAAAAGTGAGTCGCAATATAAGATAGCTCAATTTGCTCATGTTCAAGACTATCACTACGTTCTGAAAGAAAAGCTAAACAAGTTACTCGCTTTTATTGTCGATACCGAACCTAAAGCGATAGGTAAAATTAGTGTTGATGCACAGCCTGTAGCTGAACGACATTGGGCAGTGCAGGCAGGATTAGGGTTTATTGGACAAAACACAATGTTTATACATCCAAAATTTGGCTCTTTCAATTTTATTGGAACCATTGTAACAAATTTAGAGCTTGATAGTGATACTCCGAGCTATGATACCTGTCTTGGTTGCGGAAAATGTATCAGCAGTTGTCCAAATGGAGCAATTGTAGAGCCTTATACTATTGATTCTCAACGCTGTATATCGTACCAAACAATAGAGTCGCGTTCGAAATCGATATTAAATGAAGATTTAAAATTTGAAAACTATATTTTTGGTTGCGATATTTGCAATCTTGTTTGCCCGCATAACGAAAATATTCCGTTGGCAAACAAAAATAACTTTACCGTTAAGCCCGATATTGCAAATATGACCGATGATGATTGGGAAACATTAGGTTCTAACCAATTTAAACGCCGATTTTCGCATTCGCCATTAAGACGAGCAGGATTGAGAGGAATACGGAGAAATATTTCGTGGTGTCGAAAAAAATAAGAAACTTGTAGTTTGGATATTATAACATTTTAGGGTATTTTCGTAACGGTTTTTTCGTTAACAAACATCATTTATTAACAGA
>DAOSIN010000458.1:0-1840 GCA_035366675.1 Salinivirgaceae bacterium
ACATTATTATTCGAGAAAAAGGAGGATAATTAAACAATTGTCGCTCTTTTAAAAGAAGTTGTGTAAAATCGGAGTAATTGTTACTTGAAATAGCAGAGATTACAGGATGCTCTAACTGTGACGATTGTATTATTACGCGTCCTTGTTCTCCTCGTCTTCCTGCTCTTCCAGCAAATTGCAATAGTGTTTGTAATCCTCGTTCGTAGGAGCGAAAGTCGGGGAATGAGAGCAGGTTGTCTGCATTTAGCACACCAACCAAATTAACACCACCAAAATCCAACCCCTTGCTAACCATTTGTGTGCCGATTAAAATATCGGTTTTTCTTTCCGCAAAATTGGTCATTATCTCCTCTAAGCTTTTTTTAGAACTCGATGTGTCGGAGTCTAAACGGGCTACAGTTTTATCGGGGAATAATTTTTTTAGCTCTATTTCAATTTTTTCTGTGCCAAATCCCTGAAATTTAAACTCACTGTTTTTGCATTCTGGGCACTTATCTGGGATTTTAATAGAGTATCCACAGTAGTGACACACTAATTTATTTTGAAATTTGTGAGCCGTTAGACTGATGTCGCAGTTTTTGCATTGAGGTATATGTCCGCACGATGGACACTGGACAAACGGAGCAAAGCCTCGTCTATTTTGCAACAAAATAACTTGCTCTCCTTTCTCAAAAGCCTCTTCCATAGCCTCTCTCAGCAGGGGAGTTAAATGACCCTTAACCTCGTGTCGTCTGTACCATTTTCGATAATCAACAAGTTCAACTTTTGGTAGAGGGGAATTGCCATAACGTTCTAATAGTTTGACAATTATATATTTATCACACTTCACATTATGGATACTTTCTAACGAGGGTGTTGCAGAGCCTAACAAAAGTGCAGATTTTGACATTTGAGCCAAAACGACAGCTGCATCGCGTGCATTATAGCGTGGAGCAGGGTCTTGTTGTTTGTATCCCGTATCGTGTTCTTCGTCAACAATTACAAGTCCAAGATTGCTGAATGGTAAAAAGAGAGCCGAGCGTGGTCCTACGATAATATTAAACTTTTTGTTATTTAAAATATCATACCATATCTCAGCCCTTACGGATTGGTTGATACGCGAATGATATATACAAACTTTGCTACCAAAATAGCGTTGTAACCTCTTGATTATTTGAGATGAAATAACAATCTCGGGTAATAAATAGAGTACTTGCTTGTTTTGAGCAATAGTTTCCTCAATTAGTTTAATATATATTTCAGTCTTTCCGCTTCCTGTAACTCCATGTAATAAAACAGGTTTGTTTTCTTCAAATGAGCTTTTAATTGAGTTGTATGCTATTAACTGTTTGTTAGATAGGGTAATATCGTGTAACAAGAAGTCATATTCTTCATCGAATCGGGAAAGCTCTTTTACTATTTCAATGACGAACGGATGTGAAATAAATGTTCTAACCACGGATTGTGAGACACCTATGTTTTCAATAATTTCACCTATGGTAAAGTTTTTGTCACTATGGGCGGTTAAAAAGTCTAAAACAAGCCTCTGTTTTGGCGAACGTTTTAAACTGTTTTGAGCAAATTCAATCAGGTTAATATCAATAGAATATCGCTTTTCGATTAAAGGTTTATATTTCTCCTCTTCGGTTTTAAATTCAATAAAACCATTGTCAAGCATTTGGTTAACTTTATCTAAAGCATTATCGCCTAAAAGTGGTAGCAGTTGATTTATGGTAGCAGTACCGTTATCATTCAAAAAAGTAACTGTAGTGTTGTGATAATCGTTAGTTGTAAGAGTTTCGTAGTTTTCTGAAAGGGTTATTTGAGCCTCGCTTTTCAGCTTTAAAATTGATGGCAACGC
>DAOSIN010000459.1:0-1839 GCA_035366675.1 Salinivirgaceae bacterium
GCCTGTTAATTATTTTTCAAACTTCTAATTTCTAATTTCTAACTTTTAATTGCTAATGTAACAATAATTTTTTCACGTGTAACCTTTCCTGCAGCGTCAAAATATTCGATAAAGAGAATATAAGGTCCAACTTTTGCGCGCTTATTGTTTTCGTCTGAGCCGTCCCATTTAATTTCGCCATCTATGCCTGCATAATGGTTTTGAACAAGATTTTTTACTAATCGACCGTCAGCATCGAATATTTTTATATTTATCGAATTGCCTGATTGTTCAAAGTTGTATTTAATAAGCAAAAAGTCATCAAAGCCGTCACCGTCTGGAGAAAATATTGGCGTGGATAAAGAGAATTTTGAGTTGGAGCCAGTAAATGCGTTAAATTGTGAGTTTTTATATGTTGGGGTTGCAAAGTTGTTGGCTTCAGCTGCCGATTGCCAATTGTTATTATCTTGGGTTTTTGAGTTGGGGTTAATCCTTTCAAGTGAAACCCCTTTTACATTTCTTAACAGTGGCGAGTGCATTTTTTCGTTATACTCAAATTGTTCGATAATAGTTCCCTCCATATTTAGTAAAACCACACTTCCCGAACTATTTGGAATAGAGGGCAATGAGGTCACTTCTACTATTTTCAGACTGTCAACGTTTGGATAAAAATTGTAAACTTGTCTGCGGGTTTTAGCCAAAACCAAATAGTCGTCAGGATATAACAAATGCCCGTAATCGCTTGCTTTTTTTACGGCATCTAACTCGCCGTTTTTATTATATTTTGTGATATAGATATCGTTTAGCGCGAAAACAGCAGTACTTTTATTGTACAATTCCACAAATTCGGTTGCTCCACTAAATGGGTTGAACAGTATTTCGTTTATAACTATTTCATTTTCAATTGGTTGTTGTGGAAGTTCGAATGAAATGGGCAATATCTCTTTTTCGTTTCCAACACAATCTTTGATTGTGGGAGGTGTTACGGTATATAAGACATTATTTTGAAGTGATTGACTGAATATCAGAGATATAATATTTCCCATAGGCGAGTTGGCGATAATAGTGTCGGGTGTCACGGCAGGCTCTATACTCCATTTTGTATTGTCTAACAGTTCGGTAAAGAGTAAAGGCTCATTGAAATGTAGTGATATGCAGCTATCGTTATCAACAGTTAGGCAAATGATTTCGGGAGTGGTATTGTCTGTTAATGAGGAGCTTACAGAGTTTGTCTCTCCGGGAGTTCCACCTCGTTGGTCATTGCTGGCAATCCAGTTTAAATATCCTGCGCAATAGTTAGTCGGGTCAATTTGTTCGAGTGACCAGCCTCCTATTTTTTTGTATTCATCTCTATACCAAGTGTTTGAGTATGATACCCAATGTATTAAAGTTCCATTGTTTGAATAAAGCTCCAAAGTTTTTCCGCTTTTCGACAAAAATGTTTTTGATAAGAGTGGAATTTCAGGAACATGCTTTTGGATAGTATCAACAACTTCATTAGGTTTGATGATTACAAAGCCCTTAGGTTCAATTGTTACGGCAGGAAGTGTGTAATTTGTTGAGCCTGACTTTAAAACCCATTGATATAGGCTAACACTGTGATTTTCATTATTATATAGCTCGATATATGGATATTTTTGTAATTTCTGCTCTTCGGAGGGGTTACACATTATTTCGTTAAAAGTTACTGAACCAAATTGTGTTATTGAGTAAACGATTTCTTTGTTTTCTGTAGTTAGTTTATTACCACAATAATCCTCTATATTAGAGACAGTTAAAGTGTATTTTTCTCCCTCATTAAGGTTGCTTAAAAGAGAGAGTGTTACTTCGTTTTTTGTAGTTGCGTTATATTCAACAGAC
>DAOSIN010000460.1:0-1837 GCA_035366675.1 Salinivirgaceae bacterium
AGATTTTTAAATTCTTGGGTTATCAACCCAAGAATTTGCGGATATGTATTGTAAAACTGTCGGCAACGTGACAGTTCCGGTGCTGTAAGTCCTTTTATTTTAATGTTTTCAGCAATATTTTCAAGTAATTTTGTTCCGTACTTGGCTCTGTCGCTTCCATTTTGTTCAATTCTACTATGTAAAAACCTGTGAGCCAATTTCTAAGCGTAAGATGCATGTTTACAGCTTTTATAGCTCGTTGCTGTAAAACGTTATTCGCTTGTTGTATATGGTAAACTAACTTTTCAAAATTCATATTAACTCGAATTTAGTTGCAAATATAGTAATACATCTGATTTTGCGAATGCTATTTTGGATTTGGGGATGTCGGATTTCAGAATTGGGAATTGATTAGTTTGTCCGTGTGTTTCAATAATTCATGCCAAAGTGCCAAAGGGGTATCACATTCATATAAGAATTTTGCTGAATTAAAAGTGCGATTTTTGCAAATATTGCTGAATTAATTCAGCATTTTATCGATTTATCCACTTTTAGTCTAGTTGAATAATACCGATTGGATACACACTATAAGTACAAGACACTTTTAACTCCCTCGATTATCTATTAACTTTTGGGCGATTCTCGTGCGTGATCGCCCAAACTTTTGAATTTATAAACTTTTAAACTTAGACCAAGTTCAGCACATCGTCTTTAAACCCTATATTTTAATTGCTTTTCACCCATTTGCCTCTCTCAACCGCACCACTCTGATTGTGAATTTCATAAATATAAATTCCTGTTGGCAGGTTTGAAATATCAACGGTTTCTGTTTCGTTATGTAGCCGGCTTTGTAGTACAAGTACTCCTGTGCTGTTGTACATTCTAAAAATACCACCTGTGCAATTTTTACCTGAAAAAACATTTATTGTAGATACTCCGGGGTTGGGGTAAACGTAGAGTTGTGAGATGGTAGCTACGTTTTCTATATTAGTGTTTGGAGCGTTGCCTAATGAGTCAACTTTTAGGACATAGCCTAAAAGATTATAGCCAAGAGTTGTTATATTATTTTTGGTTGCTGCAATAATGCAACCACCATCAGATGTAGCAAATACACTAAAAGCATAGTAGTAAAACCCATCTTTATTTTTATATTCTCCATTCCAAACTACGTTTAGTTCCGAATCTAATTTATAAAGCATTAAGGTTGATTCTGTTCCATAAATAGACGATCCTGACAATTTATCTGTTCCGCCGATAAATAAATTGTCTCCATATTTTGATATAGGTTCATAGTGGGCAGTATTTCCACTACAACCAAAACCACAAAGAGAAAAAAGCTCTTCAATACCAAGAGTGTCATTATACTTTGCAATTACATGACATTTGCTTCCACCCAAAACCAACCTATTATTAATCCAAGTTGCTCCAAGCGGTCTTACTACACCCTCCATACTTCCTAGAGGTTTATAAAAACTACATGGAAAAGAGTCGATTTTTTGACCATGATTATCAACCAAATAGGGCCTAAATGGCGTAAAAACAAAGGCAGTGTCAGAGTTTTGATAAGGCAAAAAACCTTCAACAGTAGTACCAAAAAGCGATATGGGATAAGCTGAGGGATGGTAAACAAGATCGTATGATGAGAAATCTGTTTTTGTTGATACAATATATATTCCGTTTGTATTACTAACATTTTCTAACTCAAAAACTGATAACACATACATCAATGTGCCGTCTGAAAACATTCCTAATTTTGATGTGGCAACATTTATACCACGTGCGATAGAGGTACTTACATGCAGTGAATCTAAAACAGAAAGATCTTTAGAAATTTTATGAAGAACTATTATATAAACCG
>DAOSIN010000461.1:0-1808 GCA_035366675.1 Salinivirgaceae bacterium
TTGTTTTTTAAATTTTATTCACAATTACACACCAAAACAATTGAAACGTTATCCAAAACATATAATTGTATTTTTTTGCTGAATATATTATTCATCATCAATGGTAAGCCATAAATCGACATAAGTACCTAATCGTGCACTATAACCACTTTGAGGGCTTTGTTTGTAAATACGCGATTTTAGCGAATCGGTATAAGTTTGTACTGATGTGTCATATAAAACCGAACCAACGTTTAAATATTCGTTGTTAATGGCACTACAGGCTTCATCGAGTGTCATTCCTATAACATCAATTACTGAGGTTGTTTGCCACGAACCACCCTGACCTAATACCAGATCTATAGGCTCTCCTGTAGCTATAGGGGTTCCGGGGGCAATTGCTCTGTTTTCATACTGTTGTCCTAAAACATAATTTTTCATTGGATCGGGTACATATTTAAGTTGTCCAACTTTTAAACCTGAGCTTTCGAGCGTTACTTTCGCTTGCCGGTACGAAACACCTGTAACATTGGGCATTGGAATACGAGGAACTGTAAAAGCATTGATTGTGGCAAAAATTCTACGACCTTTTTTTACTCTATCGTCCGAACGCGGAACATGTGAGACGATAGTTCCCTTTTGCCTTCCTCTAACAAACGTTGAATCAGATATTTGAAGAACTAATCCATGTCTTTTTGCAACTTGTTTCGCTTCATCTATTGTTAACCCTGTAAAATCAGGAACAATTTGCGAACGTCCGTGACGAGTAAAAATCTTTAATGAGAAAAACACTAACCAAAGAAATACAAATGCACTTGCAGCAGCTATGCCAAGGTGTTTCCAAAAAACCTTTTGCTTAAAAAACGGTATTTTGCTCATAAATATCGATTGAATAGTAAAACATCTGCAAAGTTAGCATAATTCATAAATATTTGACATAGTTCAATAACTGTGATTTTATAAAAGTTCAATCTATTATAAAATTACAATTGGTATAAAATTGTTTATTTTTGTCTCACATCAAAAAATATCGACAAAGTGAAAAATTATTATCTCGATTTTGTAAGCCAAAAATTAAATATTCCCATTAAAAACCTAAATGCAGCAATATCACTGCTTGAAGACGGAAACTCTGTTCCTTTTATTAGCAGATATAGAAAAGAGAAGACCGGAAATCTCGACGAGATAGCTCTGTTTGAAATTGAAGCATCGTTAAAGCGTTATTATGAGTTAGAAGAGCGAAAAGATACGATATTACGAACGATAGAAGATCAAGGTTTGCTGACAGATGATTTAAGGAAAAGCATTGAAAATGAGGTTGAACCCACTAAACTTGAAGATTTATATTTACCGTTTAGACCTAAAAGACGTACCAAAGCAATAATAGCACGCGAAAAAGGACTTGAACCCTTGGCGCAAATGATATTGGCTCAAAAAAATGATGACCCCGAATTTCTTGCAAAAGCCTACATTAACAAAGATGTGCCAACCACCGAGGAGGCTCTCTCTGGTGCCAGAGATATTATTGCTGAAACAATTAGCGAAAATGCTGCAGTACGTGACAACTTACGACAACACTTTATCAGAAAGGCATTTATTAGCTCGCAAGTAGTAAAAGGAAAGGAAGAAGAAGCCGCTACTTATCGCGATTACTTCGATTTTTCGGAACAGATTAAAAAGTGTAAACCACACCGTTTAATGGCTATGATGCGCGGCGATAAAGAGGGGTTATTGCGTGTACGCGTAACAGTCGAAACTGAAGAGATGGAAGATATTGTAGCAAAACGCTTTGTAAAATCACGAAACAAGGCAGCCGAGCAGGTTACAAT
>DAOSIN010000462.1:0-1798 GCA_035366675.1 Salinivirgaceae bacterium
TCCGGTTCCCTCTTCTGTTGTAACAAAATCACCAACTATTACCTTAAAGGCTTTGCCTTCGGGTTTAATCCATGGTATAAGCTGGTTATAGCTTATCCCTTCTAACTCTTTTCCTGTGAATTTGGCTAATACTTTAAACGGTATCTTTTTATCGCCAGTATTATACTCACTCATAGGAATTTCAGCATTTGCAGGACTGAAATATATATCTAACTTATCTTCGGACAATATTACCGAAATAGGTTCGCCTGTATAGGGATTAAATGATTTGACAAAAACATAGTTGATGTTTGCTCCTACAGCCAGAGCTGTATTTGACGGCAATGTCCAAGGTGTTGTCGTCCAAGCTAATATATAAACCTCTGTATCGGTTTTGTCAAAAAGTATCGATGATTTTTTATCTTTAATGACCGAAAATTGCGCAACAACCGTTGTGTCTTTTACATCGCGATAGCAACCGGGTTGGTTCAACTCGTGGGTGCTTAATCCTGTTCCTGCGGCGGGCGAAAAGGGCTGAATGGTTTTGCCCTTATATAGCAATCCTTTATTAAATATATCTTTCAGAAGGTACCACAATGTTTCGATATAACGATTATCGTAAGTGATATATGGGTTATCCATATCAACCCAGTATCCCATGATGTCTGTAAGTTCTTCCCATGCGTCTGTAAAGCGCATAACGTCAACGCGACAGTGGTTGTTGTACTCCTCGATAGATATGGTTTTTCCGATATCCTCTTTGGTAATTCCGAGCGATTTTTCAACTCCAAGCTCTACAGGAAGTCCGTGAGTATCCCACCCTGCTTTTCTATCGACTCTAAATCCCTGCATTGTTTTGTAACGGCAGAAAACGTCTTTAATGGCGCGCGCCATAACGTGGTGGATTCCAGGCATTCCGTTTGCCGATGGCGGTCCCTCGAAGAAAATATATTCAGGACCATCTTTTCGTGTCTCTAAACTCTGTTCGAATGCCTTTTCACTCTCCCACTGTTTTAGTATCTCTTTGTTTACAGATGGCAGGTCAAGTCCTTTGTACTCTTTGTATTTCCTTGTCATAAGAATTGTATATGCTTATATCAAAAATTCGGCAAATATACGAATTTACGGTTGAAAAGCAAGGGTGTTTTGTGATTTTGGTAAGCGGTGTTTGTGGATTTGTGTTAGCCCCCAATTTACCAGACAAATATAGAAAATAAACTATAATTTTGTAGCGATGAAAAAAAACTTTTTGCAAAAACAATAAAACACTTATCACACAAAACACTTGCATTTATTCTTTAAAAAGATTATATTTACATTCGTCTTACTTTGGTTCAATTTTAAAAACTGTCAGCCATGAAAAAATTTACACTAATTATTGGAATGTTAGTAGTAGGCTCTATGCTCTTTGCGCAACGATTAGCCGAACCTCAACACCGTTTGTCAAAAATAACTGACGCACCGCAAAACGACAAACAGGAGACTACCACCAGAACATATAGAGTGCCCGGTGATATTATTTTCGAAGAGTATTTTAACGCTTCTGATTGGAGCGCAGCCAGCGTTGATGGCGTTGCTGTACCCGAAAATATGCCTGCTGGATGGAGTGTATTTGACGCAACAGGAAATAACTTCTTATGGCGTTGGTCAACTGAAGGACCACGTGGTCCATATACTAGCGATCCATGGAATGTTCCTAACAATAACATAAAGATTAAATCAACCAGCGACAATACACTAGGTGGGGAACAAGGGTTTATTATGTTTGAGCTTGACTTCTACTACAGTTGTATTCCTGGTGAATGGGATGAAGTATTGA
>DAOSIN010000463.1:0-1779 GCA_035366675.1 Salinivirgaceae bacterium
GGCTAATAAATGGGCATGTTGATAAAGATGTCTATTTTGTTTCAAAAAATGATAGGGTGGAAAATTATTTAAACAAATATCCAAATTTAAAAGTGATAGGTGAGAAAAACGGATTTGTATTTATCACCAGAAAAGATGTTTTAAAAACCGATTATGATAAAGAATAAAGTAATTACTGTAGTTTTGCCGGCTTACAACGCAGAGCAAACACTCGAAAGAACATATAACGAAATTCCATTTGATATTGTTGATAATGTCGTATTGGTCGATGATTGCAGTAAAGATAATACGATTGAAGTAGCCAACAAAATAGGGATTAAACACATTATTAAACACGAAAAAAACAGAGGATACGGCGGAAATCAAAAAACCTGTTACAATAAGGCATTAGAACTAAATTCAGATATTGTAATAATGCTTCACCCTGATTATCAATACGATCCCGCATTAATTCACTCAATGGCGTATTTGATAGCTAATGGTGCTTACCCGGTTGTTTTTGGTTCTAGAATATTGGGTGGAGGAGCATTACGTGGAGGCATGCCAATATATAAGTACATAGCAAACAGGATGTTAACCCTGTTTCAAAACATAATGATGAATCAAAAACTCTCTGAATATCATACGGGTTACAGGGCTTTTTCGGCAAAGGTTTTAAAATCAATAGATTATGAAAAGCTGTCAGATGACTTTATTTTCGACAACCAAATGATAGCACAAGTTTTCAATGCAGGGTTTGAAATAGCTGAAATAACTTGTCCTACAAAATACTTTAAGGAAGCCTCGTCAATCAATCTCAGTCGCAGCATAAAATATGGATTGGGAGTAATCGGAGTCTCTTTCAGATACTTCTTTCATAAAACAGGAATTAAAAAGTGCTCCTATTTGAAGAAAAAGTGATATGGAAAGGTACAAGGTGCAAGGTGAAAGGTAAAAGTTGCAACGCTCTGCTCTGTAACCAAGTACACCTCATTCATAACTCGTAATTCGTAATTCGTAACTCGTAATTGTTCATTGTTCATTGCTAATTGCTAATTGACAAAGTTTATACAAAACCCTCGCCCCAACATTAGCATCCCATTCGTTATCCTTGCCGGGAGCCACTTCGCATAAATCGAATCCAACAATAGTTTTACCACTGCGATGCAAAACATGCAATAGGTGCATGGCTTTATTAAAATCCAATCCGCCGGGAACGGGAGTTCCTGTGTTTGGGCATAGGTCGGGCGTAAGTCCGTCAATATCAAAACTGATATAGACCTTTTCGGGCAGTTGTTCAACTATCTCTAAACACTGTTGGTTCCATGTTTTTTCGTTGTATTCAGCCTCTTTTAAATGATAATCTGAAAAAACAGAAATCCTTTTATCAGTTTCAGATAGGAGAACCTCTGGTGCAGAAACATCACGAATAGCAACTTGTACGAGTTTAGATATATTCTTATGTTTCAACACATTAAACATAATTGAGGCGTGAGAAAACTCAAACCCCTCGTAACTATCTCTTAAATCGGCGTGAGCGTCAATATGTAGTATTCCAAAGCTATCATGTTTTTCGCAAAGAGCCTCAATCAAACCTAACGGAACACTGTGGTCGCCACCTACAATCCCAATAAATTTATTGTTGGATAAGTGAGCGGAGCAAATATCTTTTATTGAGCGGTTTAGCTTTGCGCATTGAGCGTTTATATGCTTATGATTATTAATTAGTTTTTCGTCTAAAGGCTCTCCAAGTTCCAATTTTTGGATTATCTCCTCTGCAAGCTTTCTAAGTTCAGAGTT
>DAOSIN010000464.1:0-1775 GCA_035366675.1 Salinivirgaceae bacterium
AATTACCAAACTAATTGACGACATGTCTAAAAAATCAGAAGATTCAAACATAAAGTAGAATATCAATGAAAGTAACAGTAAACAAAACAGAGTTAACTATTTTTCAAGGTGCTACCGTTGCAGATGCTATACGAGCCTATTACACCCAACAAAAGCAAAAAGCACCCACTCCCTTGCCCGAAGTAGAAGATACTTACGGTAATAGTGTGGAACACGATGGAGCACTTACGGAGGGAAATCGATTAATAATTAAAGACAAATGAACAAATTTTTATCAATCCTACTCGTATTCTTTGTACTAACAGGCTGTGGAACAAACAAGAGAACAACTCAAAAAGAGGTTGTAGAGAGAGAGGTTATTATATTGGCAGTGAATGATATTCATGCCGCCATAGATAATTTTCCACGATTTGCATTTATTGTTGATAGTTTACGTGCCATATACCCCGATATGCTGTTGGTATCGGCGGGAGACCACCAGACAGGAAACCCCATTAATGATCAGTATCACGAGAAAGGACGACCAATCATAGAATTGATGAACTCAGTAAGATTTAACCTCTCTGCGGTGGGAAATCACGAATTTGATGTAGGGGTCAAAGAGTTTGAAAAGCATACTAAAATTGCCAATTTTGATCATCTGTGTGCAAATTTAACTTATTTCCACGGTATGGAGTTGAATATCAAGCCATACAAGATTATTATCTTACCTAACGGCTTAAAGGTTGGTTTTATTTCGGTATTAGCCCTCGGTTCAAACAATCTACCAGAATGCCATCCGGATAACTTAGTTGGCTTTAGTTTTGCCGATCCGTTTGAAACAGCACAAAAGTACTTGTACTTGAAAGACAGTACCGATTTGTTGGTTTATATAAATCATTTAGGATTTGAAAATGATGTTAAATTGGCAAACATTTTTCCGAAAGGAACAGTAGATCTTATTATTGGCGGTCATTCGCACACTAAAGTTGAAAAAGAGCAAATTCATAATGGTATAATGATTACACAAGCTGGACGAAGATTGAGCTATGCCACGTTTATTCGTCTTGCCGTTGGCTCCGAAGGGCAACTCAATCGTTCAATGAAACTGTTTACGATAGGACCAGGCAATGAGCAAACCACTGTTCGTGCTATGGTAGATAAATATAACAATAACCATGAAATGATGGAGGTAATCGCCAGAGCTCCTTTTGACTTTCGCTCTACCGACGAACTGGGCTATTGGATGGCAGATGCACTGAAAGCAACCGCTAAAACCGAAATAGCGGTAATTAACAAAGGAGGTGTACGTATTGACTATTTGCCTGCAGGTGATATCACCCGTAAGATAATTTTTACCATTGATCCATTTGGCAATCAGGTGGTAACGGTAAACCTCACGGGGCACGAGTTAAAGGCATTTATCAGCAATATGTTTGGACAAAATGAGTATAGCTTGATGTATCCGTCAGGAATACATTTGAGCTATATTGTTGGGAAAGAAGACTATAAGTTAATTGATTTAGAACTTTTAAACGAAGATGGAACTCAGTTAGACATGGACAGAACCTATAGCGTGGCTACAAATTCGTATGTTATAACTACAGCAGACTTTCAGAGAAAAGACCCTGGAAAAACTCTCTCTATTACGACATCAGAAGGATGGATAAATTGGCTGTTAGAAGAAAAAACAGTAAAGAATTATCAAGAAGTAAAACGGGTGTTCATCAACGAATAGACAATTAATACCAATTGTAATTTTAAAATAGTCCAATCTTTTTAAAATTTTACAATTG
>DAOSIN010000465.1:0-1762 GCA_035366675.1 Salinivirgaceae bacterium
CCACTTAATTCCGTAATGCATTAGTCCCTCATGAAGTATTTTCTCATCTACTGTCGGTGCAATTGGCAGAAAAACCTGAGATATATCAGTCTCGCTCAAAATTTTTTTCGCAACGCTTATAAAATAACTGAACCCTTCGTAGTATTCAAATGGTCTGCTTCCTGCCAACAGTGATACTACAGTTTCTTTTTGCTCTACAGAAAATTTTCGTCTTATTTCTGAATCGCATTCACATTCAGGAACGCTGTCAAACATTAGATTACCTAAAAGAGTATATTTTGTTGGGGATATTTTCTTTTTTACGAATCGCGAAAGAGCCGTGCAATCGGGAAGAAAAAAATGATCCACAAAAAAACGCCACCTGGGACGAGACGTATAAATTAACCATTTGCCCCTTAACCTCAGAGACAACAGTGCTCCATACATCGGGTCTCCGCCAAGCTGTAAAACAATATTTTTTTTCGTGTCGGGAGTAGCTGTCTTTAAAACTTCCGCGAAAGAGAAAGCCCTATCTATCCCAATAAGTTCCTTGCCATAAATCTTTTCCATACCGCTTGCGTAGGTACAGGGCAAAGTAACAAGAATAACATGGGCATTTATATTTGTTTTATTAAGAGCAGAAGCGACCGGCTTTACCCACCCGGATACTTCTCCGGGAGAATTTGTAAGAATATAAATACTGCTCAAGCAAATACACCCCTCTTTTAGTATAAACAGATCCGCTTCTAATACAACAATGTTCTGAAATATGTTTCATTTTTTGATACGCCTTAACAATTACTAATCAAGTAATGTTATAATTATAAGGTTAAAAGAGACAGATAGGAGAATTAAAATGTTTATTCCCCTCGAAGGCGAAAACATTATTTGTTTGGCAAACGTTATTGCTTTATTTCGTAGCTCTAACGAGACAAAGATAATCAAAAAAGATGGAAGCGTTGTTACAACTTGCTTCACTCCAACCACATTAAAAAAACGCCAACTTTCTCTATATAATAAATCGATAATTTAAAAAAGGAGTTTTTAATATATGGATAACATGGATCTTCCAAACAACACAAACAACACGTTCGCCCCTGAATCAGACTATTCCGAAAAAAACATACACGTCCTTGAAGGACTTGTTGCAGTACGAAAACGTCCAGGCATGTATATTGGAGATCAAGGGTCACGTGGACTTCACCACATTGTATACGAAGTTATAGATAACTCTATAGATGAAGCTCTAGCCGGTTTTTGTGACACAATAAACTTAACTATAAATGAGGATGGAAGTATAACTGTAGTCGACAACGGACGCGGTGTTCCAACAGGGATGCACGAATCAGGTAAATCTGCAGCGGAAGTAGTTATGACGGTACTGCATGCCGGAGGAAAATTCGACAAATCATCCTACCAGGTGTCGGGAGGACTGCACGGCGTTGGTGTTTCTGTTGTAAACGCACTCTCTGAATGGCTTGAACTCACAATATGGCGCGAAGGGAAAGAACACCATCAGCGCTATGAGCGTGGTGTCCCAATGACTGAGCTTGAGATAGTCGGCGATACTGAAAACCGAGGCACTAAAATACGTTTCATGCCGGACAAAGAAATCTTTACATCCATTGAATTCCAAGCCGACATATTAAAAGGACGCCTCCGGGAACTTGCATTTCTTAACCCAAGCATAACAATAAATTTTAGAGATTTAAGGCAGGAAGACCCACAACTTAAAACTTATCATTATCCAGAGGGGATATCTGCATTCGTTGACTACATTAAT
>DAOSIN010000466.1:0-1748 GCA_035366675.1 Salinivirgaceae bacterium
GTACATCTTTTTCTGAGAGGTCGTTTTTCTTAACCTTTCCCGTTTCGTAAAAAGGCAAATCGAGAAAATGTATATTTTCCGGTTTCACTCCGATAAACCTGCAGGCAGAACGAGCCTCTTCACGCCTGATCTGTCCTTTGACAAACAAAATATCCTTGTAAACGGACGGTGTCATCTCTTGTTGATTTAATAAAACAGCCAGTACTTCATCAATTTTTCCGTCAATCTCGATTTCATGATCATAGTATTTATTAGATATGCTTTTCATCAAAGAAATATACCTGATCGCTTCTTCGTCTCCCACAGCAATATTTCCGGAAGTTTGATAGGCTATGTGTACTATATGTCCCTGATCTACCAGTCTTTGAAAAGTACCTCCCATAGAGATTACATCGTCGTCAGGGTGTGGACTGAAAATCAATGACCGTTTAGGGTGAGGAAAAGCTCGCTCAGGACGATTAGTGTCATCAGCATTGGGCTTGCCACCTGGCCATCCTGTGATGGTGTGTTGTAAATCGTTGAAAATTTGGATGTTTACATCATATGCAGAACCATAGTTGACCAATAATTCATCTAAACCATGCAGGTTGTAATCCTTATTGGTTAATTTTAATATTGGTTTGCCTGTTTTTTCGCACAACCAAACAATAGCACGACGAATGAGTTTGTTGGTCCAATCGCACGAACCCACCAGCCAGGGCTGACTAACACGGGTTAAGTACTGAGCCGCATCAATGTCCGTCACCACTTTTGCATTTTTATGCAGTTGTAATAGAGAGGCCGGTACATTATCATCAGCTTTTAATTCAATAACTTTTTTCAGAATAGCGGCTTTGTGCTCACCCCATGCTGATAGAGTCAGCTTGCGAGCTTCCATCAGAGAAGAAAGTCCAATGGTAAAACCATAGGAAGGGATATCATCCACAGTGTTGTAAAATTGCTTTAAATCTGCTCTTGACTGCTCGTCAAGTAACATTAACCTGGTTTTAGAACCGATATTTGAACCAGGTTCATTATATGCCAAATTGCCCACCAGGCCAACACTTACAAGCACATAATCTAGTCCGCCGTGTTCAACAATCAACTGGTCATATGCATGACAAAAAGCATGTATGTTTTGCTCATCATCTTCAGGAATTAAGGTATGAAAATTCTCAAAATTAAAATCAACCTTATTGAGCAAATTTTCTTTGATAATTCTGGTGTTATTGTGTTGATGATGGTGAGTTAATGGGTAAAATTCCGTAATATTGAAAACAACTACGTTTTTAAAACTCAAACCTTCTTGCTGATGCATTTTTACAAGTTTGGCATATACCCCTAATGGAGAAGAACCACCTGAAAGTCCCAATACGCAGGTTTGATTTTGCTCCTGTTTTTTTCTAATGATGGTGGCTATTTCCCTGGCAATGTAAGCCGAACCCTCTACTTCAGAATCAAATATTTCCGTATCAATTTTTTCAAATTGTGTTTGTCTGATTTTTTCAATGGCGTTCGTAGCCCGATAATAACGTTCGGGAATTCTTTCTAAAGTGATTTTAGAGCTTAAATCTAGTTGCATGGCTAAATTGAATTATTAAGATTGTTTCAAATATTTTTTTACAATTTCTTGCATCTGTCTAAATTTCTTTTCCTGTTGTTCCAATAAACGGAACTGTGCCAGTGTTCTTTGCCAGTTATGTTCCGAATGATCGATTTTATAGTAAGTATCACCATTCAAATAATCGGTAAAGAAGCGTACAGTTTGC
>DAOSIN010000467.1:0-1713 GCA_035366675.1 Salinivirgaceae bacterium
CTGCCAGTTTTCTTGATACGTTCTCCGGCATATAGGCTCTTTCCGTTTCTTTACCCGATTTAGGTTCCCGAAGGGTGATGGTTCTGTCAGCAACATCGGATGCTTTGATTTTTAGTAATTCACCAATACGCAGTCCGCAACGGGCCTGAAGTTCCAGTATCAAACGATCCCTCTGTCTCTTCGTGTTGTAGATCATCTCATCCACCGTTTCCCGGTCCAGAATCTTATGCGGCTGTTGTTTGGGCGCCTTGAAGGATTTGCTAAGTAGCGACGTGCTGCAGGGGTTTCTCATATTCAGGGAGCAGCGATCAATGATGAAATTGTAAAAGGCTTTCAACTGGGCATATCTCAATCTTCTTGTTGATTTCGCCATGTTTCCGGTCAGGTTTTCCAGAAAATGAAAGATTTCATCAGGGGTGATGGTCTCCAGGTCTTTCTGTTCGTAGATCGCCTCAAATCTTTCCATCAGGAGGCGATAGCTCTCAATGGTTCTTGGTTTATGGTTGGATTGAAGATAGTATTTGAACAATGTCATTGCTTCTTTTGTTGTCATACTCCACCTCCCATTCTTTGCTCTGCGAGGTCTTTGGGGTTTGAATATTATTAGACTTTAAACAGAATAAATGAATGAGGATGTATACAGGTCAAGAATGATATTGATCGATGAGTCCGCAGAAGGCACCAACAAAGTCGCACTTACTTGCGCCACCAATAATCAATGATAACTATTTGTAATGCGCAAAAAAGGCAGAGCCATTGCTGACCCTGCCTTTTTTATTCCATGGTAAGAACCACGGTTTTTAAAATCCCATGAAAACGGATTTATTTCTGAAACTTTCTTCTTACGCCTGCCAAACCCATCAAACCAAGTCCAAAAAGAATGATGGTGGCGGGTTCGGGAACGGCATTGTTAGAAACGGGGGTGTAGTTAATAGCCAGCACTGATTGATCAATATAAAAATCGCCTAATAGAGAGCCAACAGTTACCTGAAAAACGCCATCGCTCATGAAGTTAACATTGACATTGTATGCGTAGTTTCCGGTATTCACTTCACCTAAGTCCCAGGTGCCGCTTTCCGTCCAGCCGAAACCGAACTCCGGTAGAAGTCTATCATTGTCATCACGCAGTGAGATTATTAGCTTTGCCGACTCGAGCGTATCAGCAGCGGGATCGAAGGTGAATTGGTGTCTCCACGTTACATAGTCACCAATACTGTTTAATTTATTAACATCCCCCCATCCATGATTCACATAGTCTTCCGCCGCAAATGTACCTGTTTCAGTAAACAGTGTTGTATCTGTTAGGGTTTCAGCACCAGCTGCTCCAGCCATACATAAAACAAAAGCCACCAGTAAAATAATTTTTTTCACTTTTTACCTCCTTTTTCTATGCAATGAATTTTTTGGTTATTCGTAATTTACTATATTTAAAAATTAAGCATCGCTCATGCCATATTTGTATGTTATTGATATAACTATTGTTTAAAAATTGACTGACCTTATGCGAATGAATCATCGTAAATTATTTCGACATAATATCATTAATGTAATTAATTGAAGTTATATGAATTATACAATTAGATCAATAAAAACATACATTTAGCTGTAAGTCTTTAGAAAAATGAGAGTGTAAGGCTTACTGATGTAGATATAACTCACCCCTCATCTTTTTTGCAGCCTCGTGGCGCATTTACGGATTGAAAGCTTGTAACG
>DAOSIN010000468.1:0-1706 GCA_035366675.1 Salinivirgaceae bacterium
GTTGGAAGTGTTTTATCGTCCCGAGTTGGGCGGCATTGTTATAGAAAACGTAAAGGCAGACGGCTCCCTGTCCGACACTTTCGATGGCCGTCTCATTAATCCCGGACATGCCATCGAAGCCATGTGGTTTATCATGGACTTGGGTGTGCGTCTCAATCGTCCCGAGCTCATCGAAAAAGCTGTAAAAATAACGCTCACGATGATAGAGTACGGCTGGGACAAAAAATACGGTGGTATCTTCTACTTTATGGATAGAAAAGGTGCTCCGACCCAGCAACTTGAGTGGGACCAAAAATTGTGGTGGGTGCACATTGAGACACTCATTTCGCTTATCAAAGGTTATCAACTGACAGGTTGCAAAGAATGTTTGGCTTGGTTTAAAAAAGTGCATGACTATACCTGGAAGGGATTTAAGGATACCAAATATCCCGAATGGTGGGGCTATCTCAACCGTCAGGGCGAGGTGCTGCTCGGCCTAAAAGGCGGAAAATGGAAAGGTTGCTTCCATGTGCCGAGAGGACTGTATCAGGTATGGAAAACGTTGGAAAAGATAGAATAAAAAAACAACAGAAGAATTAAAATTTAAAAAACAATTCTCTAACTTTTAAATTTTACAAGAAATGAAAAAAGTAATTTTTACCTTTTATTTATTGATTTGCTCTATGGCTGTTATGTACGGTCAGTACGTAGCAGATGGCATCATTGGTGAATGGGACACAACACCTATTCAATCGGAACCCGGGGTTTACCCTTATTTTAGATTTGCAGAACGAGACACTGTGTTGTATTGGGTAGTTTATGCTGCACAAGATAAACGTTTCGACTATAACCAATATCATTGGCTTGAAACGTGGTTTGACGCAGATTGTTTATCTACCACAGGATTGAAAGATCCTTGGCCTGGTGCAGGGCTTGATTACCTGGGACAAGGAACATCTCTATATTATCATACAGGTACACCGGGTGCTCCTGATTGGACTTACACTATGTTGGCGCAATGGCAAATAGTACGGAATATGGCTTCGGACAGCATGGCATGTGAACATTCTGTGCATAAAAGCCTGTTTACTAAAGTTCCACTGGGAACTACTTTTGGTGTTTCATTTCACGTGTGGTACAAGAATGACGATAAGCATTGGTTACCGGAGATAAACGCAGGATTTAGTACTGATGCACTAAATGTTTATAAGATTAAAAATAGAACGACATTGTATATAACAAAGACATTAGATGCAACTGATACAATCACACTTGATTGTATGAATGCCTTTTATAACCCCTATATGAATGATCCGGATACGGACGGCTTTTTGAATTTTCAGAACGGGATAGATTACACAGCCAATCCCAGACACTGGGCCAGTTGGGCAATTAATTTAACTCCCCAAAAACTTGATTTGAGAATGACTTATACAAGCACAGCCGAAGGTCAAATTTCGCTATCATTTGTTGATATGAAAACAAATGCAGTGATAGCGACAATACCCGGAATTGACTATGCTGCCAATGTTGCAATGAGTGAAGCCCGGTTGTGTCAAATTGATGTTTCAGATATCCCTGCCGGATACTATATGGTTGTTTTGAAAAATTCGGAAACAAATTCAGAATTGAAAGTTCAGAACTTGAAATTGACAAAAGCTACTTCATCTCATTTGGACGAAATACAACTTCAAAAGGATGTTACAATACGTGTCGATAATAAGCAA
>DAOSIN010000469.1:0-1704 GCA_035366675.1 Salinivirgaceae bacterium
GAGTTGATAAATAATTGTTCCGAAAATTCCGTTTTGCTGCGTATAGGGCTCATTTAAAAGTCTTTTGGCTTCTTCATAATCAGACAGTGGAGTTAATGTAATGCCGTATTCGGGTATGCTTTGAGCTAAGACTTTACTGTCGAAGGTGTTTGCATTGTCGTTTTTATAAGTTAATTGGTAAGTTCCTCGATTTAAAAACAGTATATCAAGTTGGCTGTAATAAAGCGATTCACGGTTAGTGTTGCATTTACTGTATTGTGGTGTCCAAATGATTTTCGACCCTCTTTTTACTGTTCCGTAATCGAATAGATTAAATCTGTTCCCTTCGCCTGCTGTTGATACAACGTAATATCCGTCCTTTTCGATAGTAAATGTTATTAAGGTATCGAGTTCTGTTTGATCGATATTTGGTGTTAGCTTTATCGCTTTTCCCGAATTATGTCTTAATAGCTCAATTATCTTGGGATTAATTTGGTTTGTTTGGCAAGTAAATGTGTCAACTGCCATTTTTTGGGGATTGAACCTGTAAAGTTGTTGCTCGTGTGGACCAATCCAGTAGTTGTTTTCAATATCTTGCACTACTTGCGTGTTGTGGCTAAACCTATTTTGTAAAACGGTATCGAAGCTGTTGCTTATTTTTTGATTTTCGAACAGGTATAGCTTATCGAAATGTCTTAGCCATAGCATTTTATTGCGGTCGTAGTAGCTAAATGTAATATCATTGAAAGGGAGAGAGTATTGTGTGCGTTTGCTTTTTCTGAAGTATGTAAAAGAGTAACCATCGTAACGGCTCAACCCATTACGTGAAGCAAACCATAGAAAGCCTATGCTGTCTTGCTCAATTCCGGCGATAAAACCTAAGGACCGCCCGCTTTCATTGGTTATTTGGTCAAACTGAACGTTTTGAGAAATATTTTGAGCACGTAAATCGTTGACAATAAAACATATACTAAACAGTACTATTATTAGTGGAATATTTAAGATGGGATTTCGCATTTAGTGGTTAAATTTTATCGATTTTAGTATGGTAAATTTATATTGTTTTTTTGAGTGTGCAAAATTTAATAAAAATTTTATCTATTTGGCATATTGTAATGGAACTTCTTTTGATACAAAATTGTCTGTTATTTCAATTCCAAAGACAAGTATATCGTCAACCTGTTCGTGGCCTTCCATCCATGTTTTCAAAGTTTTGGTTAAGTGTATCTTCTGTTCTTGCATTGAAAGGTTTTGCATTTTAGAAAGTACCTCTCGAAGTCTTCTTGATGTGAACCTTCGATCGTTTTTTCCACCGAATTGGTCAATGTATCCGTCGCTATACATGTACAGTCTGTCGCCGAGTTGTAATTGAATTTCTTGGTATGTAAACATATCGTTTTTCCTGAGATGATATCCTATTGGCATTTTGTCGGCTTTGTACTCAATAATTTCACCATTTTTAATAATTATTAGTGGTTGATACGCTCCTGAAAAATGGGCTGTCAAAGTAGTGTGATTTATGGCGCATATTGAGATATTCATTCCGTCTTTTGAGCTATAATCTTCGCCTGTTTGTTTAAGTGAGCGTATTATGTTTGTACGCAAACGGTTAAGTATCTCATCAGTTTCGAATATTCCGTCTTTATTAACTAACTCATTTAAAAACGTTATTCCCAACATACTCATAAATGCTCCCGGTACGCCGTGACCAGTACAGTCGGCAGC
>DAOSIN010000470.1:0-1703 GCA_035366675.1 Salinivirgaceae bacterium
TATCGTCATAGATCCTCCAGGTAAGTTTAAAAACAAAAGCCAGACACTCGTGCTCATGCGCCTTTGAAGTGCGCATCCAGCAGGTAGAGTCCGGCTAACGATTGAATGAATAAATAATTAATTTGTAGGTATAATTGAGTATAGCAACAGAAACAAGCTTATCCTAGGGGGAAAGATAGAAATATTCAGGAAATCAGGAATTAATAATGTAAGTTTTACATCAGGGGGTATGAATCAACTATGTATCGCAAAAAGTGGCTGGCTAAAATTAAGTTGCAATGGACTAGCAATGACATTCAAAAGACGAAACTATGTGTCTTTTGTGAAAACTAGTGATAAACAGGAAATTAATAAGAGATAATTACTAAGAACCCTTCTTTGTTTTCGAGCATGCTAGAATATACGATAGTACAAAACCAAAAAAGAACCACTTATGAAGTAAGGAATGCTTTTTGATGAATAGATCTATCCAGGACCCTGAATTAATTCAAGAAATATATGTTTGTGGGATAAAAACGCAAATTTTACGAATTGCGATTCGCCTAGATATTTTCTCGATCCTGTCAGCTGAGCCAATGGATGTAACCAACATCGCGCGCATTTGCGGGTGTGACTTGGATGGGATGGAGAAGCTGCTAGATTGTTTATCTAGTTATCACCTATTGGAAAAAAATGGTAAATACTATACTTTATCACTTACATCGATGACTTTCCTTGTGCGGTCAAAGAAAAGCTACGCTGGCGATTGGATCCTGGCTCAAACTAATCCAGACATCTTTGAGCAAGTCTATCGATCTGTTCGCAGTGGAAAGCCATTCCGCCCCTTGTTCCCTTGGGACCAACTTGCTTGGTTGGAAAGCTATAACCCAAAACGAATCATTGAAAGCAACGCTATGTGGGAAGCAGCTAGGATTGATCCGGCTTTATTAAATAGAATGCGTGTTTTAGATCTGGCCTGCGGTAGTTCCATCATGAGCTTCGTTATTGCTCAGAAGGCCCCAAATGTTAGGATTATCTGCGTGGATACTCCAAAGGTTTTAGAAGTAGCTAAAGATCTGGCTGTGAGAATGGGTGTGTTGGATCAGGTCTCGTTCATGTCTGGAGACTTGCACCAACTTGACCTGGGTACAAATAAGTATGAGATTGCGTTACTTGGTAACGCTACAAATTTCTTCACTGTTAAACAAAATATGTCCCTTTTTCAACGGATCAATCGGTCACTAACTAATGAAGGGTCATTGATTATCAATGTCACAATGGACACCGGTGAGATGAATCCCCACGTTCGTCTATACTCATTCGTGCTTTGGACTATGTCTGGAACTAGATTTTACGACTTCCACGATTACCAGGATTGGCTCTTAGAAAGTGGTTTCTACGAAGTGAAACAGTTGAATAAACAATGGATAAGCGCAAAAAAATCAAACAAATGATTGAAACTAGGCAGCAAGATGAAACAACTGATTTATGATTATTCTCAAAGCTCAATATTTGTCATTAGTCTCGAAAGGTTACTGTTTTGAATATATTGTTACTCAATCCACCCCCATTTGACCGAAGTTGGTATCGTGTAGAACATCTCGGGATTGCTTATCTGGCTGCCATTCTGCGTCAAGCCGGGCATTGTGTGCTCTTATTAGACTCATTGCTTGAAGACCTCGACATTCAAAACACAGTTCAGGTCATATTGGAGCGTATGCCAA
>DAOSIN010000471.1:0-1672 GCA_035366675.1 Salinivirgaceae bacterium
TGGGAATCTTAGCAGACATGTTTGTGCGCATCCGCTTGAATCAGGAACAGTTACTATACTTTCACAAGAAATCAAAGTATGACAGCTGATGGGAGATGCATTCCAAAACTACTTTTTCTGTAGGTAAAAGATTTTGAATATTGAGCTATAAGGAAAGCCTTTGGCAAGATCAATAATTAATCCTTTTTTGTTGAAAATCTTGACAATTTTGGCATAGTCCGATTTGTGATAATCTCCAGTAAACTCCTTTCCCGCGATTTTTCGTCCGATGTAATATAAGAAATTCTCTTTAGGGAGAGAGACAATGATTCGCCCTCCTGGCTTAAGGGCATAGACCAAAGTATCAATAGTCTCTTGAGGTCTGTCGATATGTTCGAGTACATTAAGGGCAGTAATCAAATCAAAGTGATTTTTCGGTAAAGTAGAAAGGGGCTCAACATTTAAGTCTTTAATGGTAATATTTGTTGGGAATGCAATGATCTTCTGAATTTCTGTTGATGGATTGATGTCGATATCCAAACCTATAACATGTTCGGAGTGATGTGCGAGGAATGGCAAAAGTATACCACTCCCACAGCCATAGTCTAAGGATTGGCTGATATTTCCGATGGATTTTATTTCCTGAAACACGATCCTCAGGCGCGTCCAGTAAATTTCGTTTATGATCCTGTTCGGATGTGAATAGGCAGGGAAGGCTGCTTCATCCAATGAGCGCTCTGGACTATTGAGAAGCACTTCATTGATGGCGTTCATAAAGATCTGTTTATAAGTATTGAAATCCACGGGTTTTTCTAAAGAATGCATTTTTTTCCTCATTGCGTTCTAGTGCTTTTCTATTAATGGTATTATGAATAAGCGATATCTGCAAACATATAAGAAACTGGAAATACGACAATGATAGGAAACACCCAGAAAGTAGAAAATGTTGAATTATTAAAAGAAAAATCTCTCTCAAGAAAAAAGATTCTTGGGGTAGTTAAATGGCTTTGGATGCTTTTGGTAATTCTTGGGACAGGTTATTACTTTTACCAAAACTGGGAACAGGTGACCCTTTTGCTGACAGATGTGTCGCTTTGGAGGCTATTTGCCGCGCTGTGGCTTTTGATACTAGGAAAAATTATGCTTGTTTTATTGGTGAATTATTCTGTGAAAGCCGAAGGTTGGCACCCGAGCTTCTGGCAGACCGTGGGCATTTATGGTCTAACTTCATTAGGTAAGTATATTCCAGGTGGTATCTGGCATTTTGTTGGCAGGATTGGAGTGTATCGGACTAATCACATGGACCGTGAACAGATAATTCGTGCAATGGTATTAGAAAATTATTGGTTATTGTCTTCAGCGCTTACTTTAGGTTTGTCTAGCTTATGCTTTTTTCAGTTTGATCTTGTTCAATTGCTCCTTAATATTAATACAAGCTCGATCTTTGGATTCTTCATCGGTGTACTCATCTTCCTTATCTGGATAGCGGCAACGTATTTAATCCACCGTTTTTTGGATAAACATACCCGAGAAAAAGTCGTTCCGCCATTTTTGGCTTCATTGATAAGCGTTGTTGCGTGGCTCCTGATTGGACTTAGCTTCTTCATTATGTTCCCAAATCGAGCTCTTTTCGAATTGCCGCTTTTTATTGGGGGATATGCCGTCAGTTGGGCAGTGGGTTATATTGCCGTAT
>DAOSIN010000472.1:0-1668 GCA_035366675.1 Salinivirgaceae bacterium
TTGTAAATTCCAATGTTTTCATATCCAGAATGGTAACCAGTGAGGGAGCCATTTTTCTGGATGTCTCATTCCGATTGGCGGAAACTACTACCTCGTCTAGCGATAGCAGTGCTGGTTTTAGCTCGAAGTTCAGTTCAATCGTCTTATGTTCTTCCAGTATCACCTCCTTCTCCAAGGTTTCATATCCCACATGTTGGGCAAGAATTGTAAATTGCCCTATCGGGAGGTTTTTTATAAAATAGTGTCCCGATGCATCGGTAGTGGTTCCCACAGTTGTACCCTTCAGCTGAATAGTAACATATGGCAAATGCTCTTTCGTATTAGCATCAAGTACATGTCCAAAAACATTAGCATCTGTTTCGCTTCTTGTGTCTACTATGTGATCACTTTCGTCATACAAGTTTTTTGAGAAAGGTACTTCTGAATTGCTGTTTATTGTATTGCTAAATAGTTGGCTTGCAAACAAGTGATTTGCAGGTAAGCAGTTTATAGATAAGGCAAAGCCCATTGCACATAATAATCTTTTTGAATATAATAGTCTTTTCATTGTGAATTGTAAAATTATTACAGTCGAACCTGTTTTGAATATTCCACGCATAATGTTATCAGATTGCAGACAACCAAAAGTGGTCGTGTAAAACCTATCAGCGCCCTCATAGTTAACCCGTTTGAATCTGTCAGGGCTTTATCAGGGTTTTGGAAACACAAAACCTTTGACAGGATTTACCAAAACACGTCAGAACAGGTGGAATTCATTGAAACCAGCTCGTAATTGTGATTGTATAAATAATGTTGTTGAAATTTAAGCAGCCGGCACGGGAGGTGCTCTTGGGGAGAGGGTTAAAAAATATAACTTTGATAAAAATAGATTGGTTGTTTTACTATTCAGATAATCCAATAAAACAACCGGAGTTTCCAAATTAAACTGAGGAATGATATCATCAGTTGATGCAAAATAGCTCAACTGCCCTATTAGAAAAATTTCGGATGTGGAGTGATTGTGGTCAGCATCATTGAAAGGGTGGGAGTGAACAATCCTTTCGTTACCGATATTGTGTTCATGAAAAAACAGTGTTGTTCCCACCGTATAAAATGAGAAGAGGACTATTAATCCCCCTTTTAATACCCACAATATATTGTCGTTTTTTCTCATCGGGTTGCAAAGTAAATGAAAAAAAAGATCCTGTCAAAATGGTGATAGATACCATAGAAATAAAAAATGTTTTGCAAAGATAACGCAGAATAAAACAGGAAGCAATCCCTGAAAATAATGAATTGTTGACCCGTAAAATCCCATGATTTAGGGATTGACTTCCCCTTTATTTATTGCGAAATTTGTATTTTGACAATTATATAACAAGTTGGTGTTAGCTTGACGAACAATAAACACAAAAAATGATATTTTTGCAGATTGAATTGTTGTTGTTGTTGCGATAGTTTGGCTTGTCTGATTTTAAATAGTTATGATAGAATTGCATTTTTCGGGCATCATTGTGGGCGTATGCTCGTTTCTCATTATTGGGTTGTTTCACCCGCTTGTAATTAAGGCTGAGTACTACTTTGGCGTGAGATTTTGGTGGGTGTTTTTTGCCCTGGGTCTGGCTGGTTTGGTTGGTTCGTTGCTTGTGTCCCATCAGGTGTTGTCGACGTTGCTGGGCGTATTTGCTT
>DAOSIN010000473.1:0-1652 GCA_035366675.1 Salinivirgaceae bacterium
AGCAACCACCGTGATCCATACCAATATCTACAATAACAGAATTTGGCTTCATTTGCATAATGGAGTCAAGACTAACTTTAAATCTATTCTCCTCGCCAAATGGTAAAGCTCCGATTACGACATCCGCAATTTTAAGCGCTTTATGCAAAACACGTGGTTGTATTATACTGGTATAGATTGGTTGTCCAAGCTTATATTGAAGTTCCCGAAGTTTATAAATTGATTGATCAAACACTCGGACAATCGCGCCTAAACCTAAAGCGGTCCGAGCAGCACACTCACCAGCGGTACTTGCACCCAAGATAACAACATCAGTGGGGTTTATCCCTGCTATTCCGCCTAACATTTCTCCTTTTCCTCGATTTGCGTTGCTCAAATATTCGGCAGCGATAAGAATTGAAGCAGCTCCCGATATTTCGCTCATAGATTCTGTAACCGGACAAAATTTATTCTCTCTGTCTCTAAGATATTCAAATGCAACAGCTGTTATCTTCTTCTCTATTAGGGCTTTAATATATTCAGGCTCTTGTGTTCCTATAAGTAACGATGATATTAAAACTTGGCTTCCCTTCATTAAAGATATCTCTTCCTGCGTTGGAGGTGCAACCTTAATAACTATATCTGAATTGTAGATATCATTTACATCTTCGGTTATTGATCCTCCTGCCTCTGAATACTCTATGTCAGTAAAGTTTGCCGATTCACCTGCCGTACTTTGAATATATACGGTATGTCCATTACTAACCAATAGTTCCACAGCATGTGGAGCTAAAGCAACTCTATTCTCAAGATTTTCACACTCTAAAGGTACACCAATGGTTAGATGTTTCTTTTCACGCATAACTTCAAGCATTTCCTCTTTTGGTAGAAGTGCGTTTTGTGAAAATGCTATATTTTTCCTTGGTTTTGAACTGCCTTTCATCTGACTAATATGTTAATAGTATCAATTTACGTGTCAATTTAATTCTTATGTTCGAATTATCAAAAAATTAGAATAGTTTTTACCTTTTTGAGATTCCTTTTCTGATAAAAAACATACGGCAACCATTTAATAAATCGCAAGTTATATAATTTCTAGAATTAATATAGAAACAAAAAATATTATGAACGAATTTACTTATTTTTTCGGACAATCTAGATTGCTTATATGATTTTATTTTTCAATTAACAATAATTTGAACGCAGAACACACGTATATAACAGATTAACTCAGATTTTTTTTCGTAATAAATCAGTCTAATCTGTTTTTCATTTTCTTTCAACTTTATGGGATAGACGCCATGATATGACGTCTCTACATTGCTATGACATTCAATTGACTAATTGTTCAGTGAGGAGACGCCATAGTATGACGTCTCTACAACATGCTGATATTCGGTTAATTATATTTGGGAAAAGAGACGGAGCGTACTCCGTCTCTACTATGGGCGACCTCAAGGGTCGCCCCTACTTTGAACTTTATAAACTTTTAACTTTCAACTATCATTGCTAATTGCTATCTTTGCTCTGCAAAATATAAATCAATGGAACTTTTACCCATATTAGTAACGTGGGACTTTACTGATGTCTCTGCTTATGCGTTAGAGCACGCTGTGCGAATGTCTAACATGTCGGGAAGAAATATCGTTTTACTACATATTTTAAAAAACAAT
>DAOSIN010000474.1:0-1618 GCA_035366675.1 Salinivirgaceae bacterium
CTTAATGATATTGAACTGTTTGACTGGCTTGGATTGAACTACGGTGTGCGTTTGTCGGCTTTCCAAAATCACGGAAAAGCCACTTGGTTCGACTATAACGAACAATATCAGCCTGTTAAAACAAATACCAATCAAAAAGGGGTTTATAAAACATATATCAGTCCAGAGCCACGTGTTAGCGCAAATATAAAGTTCTCGCCAAATTATTCACTTAAACTTGCGTATGCACACAATGCACAGTATATGCAGGTATTGCAAAACAATGCGCTATCGTACACATCGTTAGAGACATGGTTCCCAACAAATACAAACATCAAACCAATAATTGTCGATGCCGTTTCAGCAGGTTGGTTTCAAAGCCTAACCGAACAATATTCATTTTCAGTTGAGCTTTATTACAAAAAATACAAAAACCAAATCGACTACATTGACCACGCACGTTTAGTCAACAATCCTTATATTGAGGGAGAAATACGAGCCGGAAACGCAAATACCTACGGCGTGGAGCTTAATTTTGAAAAAGAGATTGGTCGCCTGACAGGAGCTATGAGCTACACCTACGGTAGAGTTCTTAGAAATATTGACGGAATTAACAACGGCGAAGAGTACAGCTCGCCTTACGATATTCCGCACGATTTCAGGATTCGTCTAAGCTACCAAATCAGCGAAAGTTGGGCATTTAACTCCGCTTGGATGTATATGAGTGGACGTCCCGTTACGCTTCCCGTGGGATTTTATATGTATCAAAATCATACTGTCCCGATATATACAGACAGGAATGCAAGCAGATTTCCCGATTATCATCGCTTAGATATTGCGTTTAACTACGAACCTGCAAAAAAAAACCGCAAGGTTAACTGGGCAATGAATTTCGGTGTATTTAACCTATATGCCAAGAAAAACCCATTGGGATACGAGTTTGAAAATACGAGAGAAGATATTGTAGTTTATCAATACACGTTGTTTAGACTTTTACCGAACTTTAATATTAAAATTGAGTTCTAAATCGTTATTCCAAAATGGTACTATCCCGAAAAGTTTGTAAATTTGAAAACATAATAAAAAATCACATAGATATGAACGCACAAAACATTAAATCAGGCTACAGCTTTGCTACAAGATTAAGCAATCTATTAACCATTATTTTTGCAATTGTTCTATTTGCAAGTTGCGAAAACGAGAGTATCAATGAACATATCATTATTAAAAATGGCGATGGCGTCAATATTACTGGCGACACAGTTACAGTACCCATTAATACTGTTCATCAGACATTAATTGATGTAGTCAGCGAAAGATCAGCCACCTATTTAAGACAATACGACTTTGGTGAGATTGAAGAATTAGAAAATTCTAAAGATTTTAGAGTAATATCGCATGGTAGCAACTCTGAAAAGTCAGTTGTCACAACTAGCTTTGCTGATACCTTAGTCCACGTTGGCTCTGTAGTAAAAATAACTGTAAGGATACATACGGATATGGTTAAATCTGCCTATTATAAAGTAACCCAATAAAACAGTCAACATTTAGAACACGGAACACACAGACTAAATTAGAAATCTAAATTAGGGATATTCGTTTAATTCCAATTTTAACCAATTGCTTTCGTTAGATTGTA
>DAOSIN010000475.1:0-1575 GCA_035366675.1 Salinivirgaceae bacterium
ATAAATTTCTTTTTCAGGTATTCAGTCCATTGTTTATCGAGTTCGGCAAGTTTACGGTCCATTTCATCGGCGTACTTTTTAAGCGCCTCGTCCTGTTTCTTGGCATACTCTTCAAATTGTTTATCGCGCATTTTAACATAGTCTTCAAATGTTTGAGCTGTGCCTAAAGTGCTTATAGCAAGCACTAACGTAATTGATGTTATCAGTTTTCGTATCATTTTTTTTAATTTTTTTTGCAATTTAAACTCTATTTTTTGATTTTTATCTTCAGTTTGTCAGTTTTAGCATATTGTTAACAAATTTAGGTGATTGGTGGATGGTGTTTGGTGATTGGTGAATAGTAAAATTGTTAATTGTTCGTAATTCGTAATTGTTCATTGCTAATTGCTAATTGCTTGCCCGTTATTTCAATTCCAAATACAAGTATATCGTCAATCTGATCGTAGCCATTTTTCCATTCTTCTAGCACTTTGATTAAGTGTGCTTTCTGCTCTTGCATTGAAAGAATTCGGGTTTTTAAAAGCATCTCCTTAAATCTTCTTGACATAAATTTTCGTCCATCTTTTCCGCCAAATTGGTCAACGTATCCATCGCTGTACATATACAAACGGTCACCAATTTGTAATTGAATATCCTGATATGAGAACATTTCGTCTTTCTTGATATGATAACCTATTGGCATTTTGTCAGCTTTGTACTCAAGAATTTCATCGTTTCTTATGATTACCAATGGATTGTAAGCTCCCGAAAAACGAGCAGTTAGTGTTGTGTGGTTTATGGCGCACATTGAGATATCCATTCCATCTTTTGAGCCTCCTTGTTCGCCCGTTTGTTTAAGCGAGTCTATTATATTGGTACGTAGACGGTTAAGTATTTCGTTTGTTTCTGATAATCTCTCTTTGTTGACTAATTCGTTTAAAAATGATATTCCTAACATGCTCATAAATGCGCCTGGAACGCCGTGACCCGTGCAATCAGCCGCTACTGCTATAGTTAAATCGTTGTCGTTGGTAATCCAAAAGAAATCGCCACTTACAATGTCGCGTGGAAGCCACAGTACAAAGTGAGACGGTAGAATGCTCTGCATATGATCTTTTGATGGCAGAAGTGCTGTCTGTATTCGGCTGGCATAGTGGATACTATCAGTTATCTCTTTGTGTTGAACTGCTATTTTGTCGCTCTGTTTTTGAATTTCCTCTTTTTGCATCATTATTTCGTGAGTGCGTTCGGTTACTTTTTCCTCAAGAATGCGTTTTTCAGCGACAAGTTTCCGTTCTCTGATTTTTATATATGAAAATATTCCCGCAACAGCGATAATAATGTATGCTATATATGCAATGGTTGTTTGCCACCATGGAGGTGTTATTTCTACGATTATTGTTTGCCCCTCAGAGTTCCACAAACCGTCATTATTTGAGCCTTGTACAGTAAATTTGTAAACACCAGGTGGAATACTTGTAAATATTGCTCTTCGATTGTTTGCATCGGTGTAAACCCACTCGTCATTAAGGTTTTCCATTCGATAGCGATACTTGTTTTGTGTTGGTTGTGTAAAATCAAGCGCAGAAAACCCAA
>DAOSIN010000476.1:0-1574 GCA_035366675.1 Salinivirgaceae bacterium
TAATACCGATTGGACATACACTATAGTCCAAACTTTGCTATCGCTCTTTTGGACTATGTGTCTGTAACATCGGTATTTACTATTGTAAAATTTTAAAAAGATTGGACTATTTTAAAATTACAATTGGTATAACACAATGGTAGTAGAATCTACTTATGTTATTAAAAAAAATGCTTTTGCAATAACTTTCCGCAGTTTTATTAACGATTTTCGTATATTAGCGGAGAGAAATCCAAAACGTTTGTTCGCCAACAACATATAAAACTATTTACCGATGAGAATACTTCTTTTCCCTTTTTCAATAATATATGGATTAATAGTTAGAGTTCGTAACTTTATGTTCGATCATGGTATCATTAAGTCAACAGACTATAATATACCCATAATAGGTGTTGGGAACATAACAGTTGGAGGTACAGGCAAGACTCCGCATGTTGAATATCTCGTAAAATTGCTTTACAAAACGCACAAAATTGCGGTATTATCACGTGGATACAAAAGACAAACAAAAGGAATTGTTGAGGCTACTATTAACTCGACAAGTATGGAAGTAGGTGACGAGCCAAAACAGATAAAACAAAAATTCCCAGATGTATCGGTAATTGTTTCTGCAAGCCGCAGGAAAGCAATTAATAAAATAGTGCTTGGACAAATAGGGAATAATCCCGATGTGATAATTCTTGACGACTCCTATCAGCACAGATATGTAAAGACAGGCGTAACAATTCTTTTAATTGATTATAATAGACCAATATATGAAGATTACTTACTTCCTTATGGAAGATTGAGAGAGTCTGCTGCTGAAATAAATAGGGCAAATATTGTTGTAGTAACAAAATCACCAATAGGTTTGAAGCCCATTGAACGAAGGATAATATATAAAAACTTAAATTTATACCCTTATCAAACGCTACTTTTTTCGAGTTTGAAATATGGAAAACTTACTCCGCTTTGGGGAAATTCCGATAGCATTCCAGATGATTTTAATACAGAAGGCTATACTGTGTTACTTCTTACTGGCATTGCAAATCCCGCACTCTTAAGAAAACATTTAGAGAATAACTACTCCGAAATTATCGATTTACGTTATCCTGATCATCATAAATATAACGATAAGGACATAGCGAAGATTGAGACTGTTTTTGAAAAAATAGAAGCGATAAATAAAATTATTATTACAACGGAAAAGGATGCCGTTCGGTTAAAAGACCTTCAGTGTATGAAAGATTCAACACTGCCTGTTTTTTATATCCCAATTGAAATTATTTTTCTCGACAATATGTCGGAAGAAATTGACAGGAAAATAATCTCCTACGTTAGAGCAAACAGGGTGCAAAACACATTAAATCACACGACATAGAGAGGAGCATTTGATGCTATCAGCTACTTTTATTTGAAAGTGAAACAAGATTTTCTATCCATATTACGCCGGTTGTACTTTTTTAAATCACAATAGGTATAACAAAACGGTCGCTGAGTTTTTCAAAGCGACCGTGCAAATACTTTTAACTTTTTGGACAGGCGGTGTCTCATAAGTGCCCAACTGCTGCGTTACTTCGATATTCGGGCTCAGT
>DAOSIN010000477.1:0-1572 GCA_035366675.1 Salinivirgaceae bacterium
CGTTCTTCATTTGTTAAAACACCGTCTGACAGCGCTTCAGAAACAACTGGAATAAGTTCATTGAAAGGATGATGTGCAACGTATTCTTGATTTTCTTCAAGCCAATCTACTAAGAAGCCACACTCTATTTCATTGATTTTTAAATCAACTGTTATGCCTTCCAAAATTCCAAGCAAGGAGTTGACCGCTTTATCCAATCGAGATTTAGTTGTGAAGTAGTAATATTTCGAATGGTCAATTTGCATTTGGTCATACCTCCGTTCTCAATAATTTAATGGTTAACGCAGACATCAGGCGGAGGCGCGCTTGCGCGCCGATCGCCTGTATGGACTTGTTACACGATTATTCATTGACTTCTCCATAAGCCATTTTCATAAGCTCTCTAAGAAGTGTTTCATGTTTTTTTATGTCCTCTTTCCCAAGACGAATTCTGTAACGTCCCCATCTGCTGTCATATTCCATGATATCAATACCCGCTTCTTCCAATTTTGTTTGGATTTCCTCAGTACGTTCAATCCGTGGTTCAAAACGCACCCAATCTTTTTTGGGACGGAAAATTGCAAAATTGTTTGGTTGCCCACTTTTTGTAGCAAGGCCGATATAGAACTTATTGTATTTGAGTACCAAGTCTGGTGCGATCTCATTTACTAATTTCAACAGAAAATCTGTAATTTCTAAAGTTCCTTTTGTTCCACGTTTTTCCCAGTACGACCTATCTGTTACCTCTTGACTCTCTTCATCTTCGTCAACAAGGCCAAGCCGCATTTCGTTTAGAACTGTTGTGAAAACGAGAGATACTTGATCACCTAACCGAAATGCCTGCATTTGAATAGCCACGAGCGGAATAAAACCATTAAACAAGCTAATGACGTTTAAAAACCTACCTGTAATTTCCTCTGCCACGAGAACTGCAGTGTGTTCATATTGCGGATAACGCTTTCTTTCGATATCCCAATATTCTATCGTCCGTATAATGTGTGACTCATCCGATTTCCCAAGCTGGATTTCGATTTCATAACGTCTATTTGATTCAGCGTCTTGGCATAGAATATCTAGACGCCCTCCTTGAGGATGAATTCGTTCTTTGTCTTTCAAAATTAGATCACCGAGGCCAAGAAGGGATGGGTCCTCAGCGATACGCTCTTGCACCCATCTTTCGTTCAATTCTTGGTGCCCTTTGAGTATGATGCGTTCAGGTTTTGCATACTTTAAAGTGCTCATGATGCTCTCCTTGGTTTTTATTTCAGCACGTGTAACAGTATAATAGATGGAAAATATTCCATCATATTAAAGCCTATAGGCGGAAAGATTTTCCACTTATTTAGATATTAAGTTATAAAGTATGGAATAATGACAAAGGTTTTTTCCACTTATTAGAAGATTGCTTGCCATATTCCTCTTATTGAGATATTAAGTCAGCAAACATGGAAAATAAACCGAAGTTCCGCCCAAATCCGAAGCTTAAGTTAATGGACCAGGTCAGAGAGGTTCTTCGTTATCATCATTATTCCTATCGCACAGAGCAGACCTATTGTCAATGGATATTACGTTATATCCACTACTTCGGCGGTA
>DAOSIN010000478.1:0-1565 GCA_035366675.1 Salinivirgaceae bacterium
AAACGAATGTAAAACAACAAAATGAATGTCACCGACTTTTTAAAGTGGACTCATGAATAATTATTGCTATCTTGGCAAAAGGTCTCCCGGATAGCTCAAAATCTGTTCTTTTATCCAATAATTAAAACTCTATATAATGAAAAAAATTCTTTTTTTACCGCTATTGCTATTGGTACTATATTCATGTGAACCAATGCAAAAGAAAATCAAAATTCCAGATGAAAAATTCAAGTCTTATTTAGTAGCCAACTACGACAACGATGGTGATGGTGAGATAAGTAAAGCTGAAGCAACATTAGTAGAAAAAATTGAAATAAGCACCGATAATGTTTACTCCTTAGAAGGTCTGGAGCACTTTGTCAATCTTGAACATTTGGATTGTGATGGTTCTCAGGTTGGTAATAGTTTTAGAGGGAAATTAACCTCTATAAATATCAGTAACCTGACTTTTTTAAAGCATTTTTCTTGTAGGGGCAATAAAATCAGCACCTTGAATGTTGAAAACAACCGAATGTTAGAAACATTATACTGTGATGGCAATCAACTTACCGGCATAAATATACAATATAATACTTTGTTAAAAGTTTTTTCCTGCTGGAAAAACCAAATTTCCATAATTGATGTTTCTCAAAATCGAGCCTTGGTAACTATATTTTGTCGTGACAATAATATTATGAACCTTGACATCACTAACAATGTTGAATTAAGATTTTTAGAATGCTCAGAAAACAAACTGCAAACGATTAACACATCAAAAAATGGTTCTTTGGAAGTTTTTGCCTGTTCTGTAAATAATCTTACTACCCTTGATGTTAGTGAAAATCGCAGTTTGAATACTCTGGCATGTAATTTTAATGACTCGCTATATGAAATCTGGTTTCACTATGGTCAGTCCATTGCTACAATATATAAGGATGAACATACTGTAATTAAATATAAATAAGTCCGGCAGAGTCTTGCAATATGTCAGCAGCATTAATACTTGAAAGCCTGGTATCTTGCGTCTTATCGCAATTTATTAATATTTGCACAGGATAGTAATCTTTTTACGTTCGCTTTCTGTAGGTGGCAATGGCGGCAGCGCCAAAACCAATGGCAAAAAAGCCAAGGGCAAGGAATTCTTTCCACAAATGGATGAATCCGCTGCCTTTCAGATAGGCTCCCCTCATGATAACCATATAATATTTAGGCGGCATGACAGATGAGATTGCCTGTGCCCAGGGTGGCATTGATGTTGCCGGAGTCCAGAAACCACTCATAAGCAAGGATGTGACAATAAAAATGAAGTATAGGTAGATCGCCTGCTGGAAGTTGTTTGAATAATTGGAAATGATCAGTCCCAGGCTTGACATGGCTGCAATCATCAGTATTGAAGCAGCGTAAATCGTCACGAAGCTGCCCACGGGCTTAAAGCCGTAGACCAGCGATGATGATCACGAACATCCCCATAAGGGCCGGGAGCATGAAGGTGCATAGCATTGCTCAAGCGTTTGTGTTTTTGCTAAAATGCTAATTAGTCAACCCTTATAAAACTCCCGTTTTTCAACATTCCGGGGAACAGGCTG
>DAOSIN010000479.1:0-1505 GCA_035366675.1 Salinivirgaceae bacterium
ATTGTATATATTTTATAAATAGCTGTTCATCAGTATCTTACATACCATTATCGGTATATAAAGACTTTGCTGATGAAAATAAAATTTTTATTATAGTTTGTAATGAGTCACCATAACAGAAATATAATATCACATACAAGTCATAAAACGGTGAGTTCATTAGAAAAATCGAATTTTGCAAAAGGAAGGAGCAAATTAAACAAAAGAGACGCCATAGTATGACGTCTCTACAACACCTTGACATTTAATTGTTCATTGCTAATTGCTAATTGACTTTACTTGTTGGCGTGAATGATTTTCACAAAATCATCAGCTTTAAGAGAGGCTCCTCCAATTAAACCTCCGTCAACGTCTGGTTGTGCAAATAATTCATTTGCATTCGATGGATTGCAACTACCGCCATAAAGAATGGTTGTATTATTTGCAATCTCTTTATTGTACTTATTTTCAATAAGTTTCCTGATAAATGCATGAACCTCTTGCGCCTGCTCTTTAGTAGCAGTAAGTCCTGTTCCTATCGCCCATACAGGCTCATAGGCTACTATTAAGTGACCGAATTTGTCGGCATCTAAGGCAAATGCGCCTACTTTCATCTGCTCTTCTATTACCTTAAAGGTTTCGTTTTTCTCGCGTTGCTCTTTGGTCTCGCCTACGCAGTAGATTGGCATAACTTGATTTTCCAAAGCGATGCTAATTTTTTCGGCACACGACTGATTTGTCTCTCCGTAATATTGACGGCGTTCACTGTGTCCAACAAGCACATAATCAGCTTTTACAGACTTAAGCATTTCTGCTGAAACCTCGCCTGTATAAGCACCTTTGGCTTTATTGCTACAATTTTGTGCACCGAGCGAAATAATATTATTTTTAAGCAATTCCCCTATCTTCGCAAGATGGATAAAGGGCGGAATCAGAATAACCTTACAGTTACCTTTGTAATCGTTTAAGCTCTCTTGTACTGCCATGGCGAGCTCCACTCCTTCTTGGAAATTCTTATTCATTTTCCAGTTACCGGCAACAATTTTTCGTCTCATAATAATCATATTTTTAAGTTGATTTAATTCTTATTCGAGGATCGAGTATTTTATATACCCAATCGGTTGATTTGTTAATAATAATGAAAAAAAGTGATATAAACAACACACAGCCCATTACAACAGGAAAATCGTACTGGTTTAAAGCATCAACAAGCATATAGCCTAATCCTTTCCATGCAAAAATGTACTCCACGAAAACCATCCCTGCCAACATTGATGCGAACCAACCGCTAAGGGCGGTAACTACGGGGTTCAAAGAATTACGCAACGCATGTTTCCAAATAGCTTTTCTTATGCTTAAGCCTTTTGCACGTGCTGTGCGAAAATAGTCTCCTTTAATCTCTGTTAAAAGTGAATTGCGTGTTAATTGCATCACAACGCTTAAAGGTCTTATACCCAATGTTATAGCCGGCAAAATTATATTTTGCAGAGCTAACCGTTTTGTTACCAAATCGTACTCATATAAGC